>JAABSF010000216.1 GCA_011390535.1 Deltaproteobacteria bacterium
AACCCATGGCCGCGGTTTTGGGGTTCGTAAATTGCCTCACCGCTGCATAGGCAGCTGGTTGGTACATCCCATAACCTATCACCACGAGTAGGATGCCACCCATGGTCACGAGGTGTAGTGGAGAACCTACACCGGCGGGTTCCAGGCCCAAGATTGTTGGTGCCGCCGCAATTAGTATGCGCCCTGCCAACAAAAAGAAAAACGCAGATATCAATGCGCGGCGGACACCCCATTTGTCAGCTACGAACCCAAGGAAAAACATCGAAATGGTTATCCCGGCGGTAAGCACCATCACCATGGTGTGTGACAGCTGGTCTGCATTTGGCTCGCCTTGGAAAACATATGAAGAGAAATGGATGGCCAGGTAACCCAGGATTCCGAAATAGACCAACCCTTCAAGCACGTAGGAGATGTTGATTCCCCAAAGCGCCCTGGGAGCGTGTACAAGATCTATAAATGGTTGCACCAGCTCATCTGCCGGACTTGGCGGCGTGGTTTGTGAGGACTCTTCCTCGTTAATTGTTTTTTCTTCGTTTTCTTTGGACATCTGCGTCTCCGATTTTTACCTTGGTGGACAAAGAAACCTGTTTATTGAAACAGAAGCGAGCCAGCAAAATATTGAGGAACACTCGGCTTTGCCTAAAAACCTCTCCCCACAAAAACCTACCTACGCACCCAGAAATTTACGCTCTCATACCACAACTGTGAGGCTTGGCCAAGACCGCTTTGTTCAAGAGTGCGGTTTTCCGGTGATGGTGTGTGACGAAATCGGATATTTTGGGCTGAGGAGCTATTGAATTATCCGGCTAGAACGGATATCAGGGGAAATGGATTAACGGGTTCGTTTGCGCCAAATAAAGAGACTGAGCCCGAATAATAAAATGAGAGATAAGGGGATATTTCGGGATGAGCCTACAGGGACTTCACACGAGCAGCCCCTATTATCGGGGCCCTTATCCGTTGTGGCGTCTCCAGAGTCGACCTCTACCATGGCGTCTTCCTGGACTCCGGCGTCCGGTTCCGGTGGCGTGTAATCATCAACGGTGAGTTCAAAAGTGGCTTCTGTTGTAGGGCAACTCCTGGACCCTATTGCGAAGTAATACTGGGTGTTTGGAAGCAGCTCGGGGGTTGTCTCGGGACTCAGCACGAGCTGTGTGTCTTTTTCTGTGATGTCTTCAGTTTCGAAGTCAAATGTATCAGGTATGGAGATCTCCATGAATCCACCGAAGACCGTTTCCATTCGGTAGTGGACCATTTCGTCTCTACGGATATAGATTTTGTATATATAGTCGTCTCCCATAGAAAGGCCTGTCTGCTTCAAATCTATAATATACTGAAGCCCATCCACTGATTCAGGTGTGGTGAACCTGAACTGAAAAGGTCCCGGAAAATAGTAAGGGAAGTATTGCCTAATCTGGGAACAAGTCGTCCCCATCTGAGTCGCCAACATGTCGAACCCGATCATCTTGAATTTGGGTTGATCATACTCGCTGAAGTCGAGATATCTGCCACACTTGGTCATTCCGCGATTTTCCAGGGCGGCCTGAACGTTGTCGGCTTCTGTTTGAGTCATCACCCCGTCATCTACAAGTGTCTGTGAGAACAGGATGATACCTTCAGCAAAATCTTTATACGTGGCATTAGGGGTCAAGACGGTGAGCGCTCCGTATATCAATTGGTCTGCGTTCTCCCCGCCGGCGATTTCTCTGACTTCCCACGCCGCACCTCCTGCTACTTCTCCGTCGATGTGAGGCTCTCCCCACATGTCATCAGGGCAAGAGAGGTTGTTGATCATGTCCCGCGATTGGCTCCCCAGAGAATACTCACCCATGAGAGAGTCGTCAGTTATTGTACCGGCCCAATAATCTGCGTAACCTTCGTGCAGCCCGCCGGGCATTTGGGAGCGGCCCCATTCATCGAAGTAGGTGTCTATATAACCGAGGCCCGCGACGGTGTCTACGACGTAATGTCCGAACTCATGAAGGATGACATCACCGTCATAGCCGTAGTCGACCTCTGCTCCTTGCCCAAGGGCGATTACCACGATTGCCGGTGTTACCGGGGTGAAAAAAGCATTTTCAAAGGGATTTCCGTCTTCCGTATATTTCGCAAGGGCTATCACGGTTCGGTCAAGCTCCAGCTCGTGGGTGTTTAGAAAATAGTCAAATGATTTATCAAGGTGGTAGTAGAGGCTGACCTCTGTAAACGGCTCACCAAAAGAAGGGTGAAACTCTGTGGCGTCGTAGAGGAAGTTGCCGTCTTCATCGCCCAGCGCAAGGTGTTCGTATTCTATCTGATCCCATTCTTGTACGGTTCCGCTCACATGTGTGTAAGAATGCAGCTTTCCACTCCAACCTTCCAGAACATTATTAGGCCCTACACCATCATCAAGATTGTACAATGTTGCGTCTGTTGTGTCGGGTGTGGCAACAGGGTTTTCTCCATAAACCCTGCCTAGATTCTCAAACACTGCCGACTGCGCTGACAGCATCCGCCCTCGCTCTGCGTCTATATAATGAAGGTAGCCACGGACTCCCACGGGGGCGAGTATCCGATAACAAAGAATCGCCCTTCCTCCCCATCTCCGAAAACCAAGCTCTGCCACAGCCTCACCAAGATAAACCGACCCCGGCCGCTGCCGCCAATAATCCTCCACCAGCTCAAATGCCTCTTTTTCTGTGATGGCCGGGGAGTGGGTTAGCGCTTTCCACTTTTGGGGTACATCAACTACAGCCGCTCTAATGGAACCCTGTGCACTCACCACCACTCTTATCTCTGCGCCAAAAACGGGGATTGTTTTATCTTCCACACTGAATCGAACGATCCGATGGTCTCTCCACTTAAAAGTAGAAGATCTCCCCAATTCCCATTTCCGGATCCCAAGACGAATTTTGTGTTCTGAGAGATAAGCTGTCGCAGCCTCTTGGGCGGTGGATCCGTAGACGCGGCCGTCTCTCTCTATGAACCACTTGGGTGCTGAGTGTGCAGGCGATTGCGAAAAAAGAACGCCCAGCCATAATACAAAAAAGAGAAGCGAGAACCTCCTCATTCCGGCATGCGCTTTCTGAGAGTCCTTTTTTGTTTGCTCTTGCAGCGATAGAAATGACATGAGATCTTTTCTTCCTTTCTTTGGACAATTATTTGGAAATGTTTTTTTATCGATTATTTTTGGGCTTTTGTTTTTGTTTAATGAAGGCTTCCTTTTTTCTTTGTTTTTTGTGTTAGACACTGTGTCATTTGTTCATTTAGTCACAACTAGCCCAAATGTAGGGTAGCTTTCATTTATGCTTCGATCAAGCGCTTTTTGCCGCGAGAATGTTTTTTCACAAGTTTTTTTCACAAGTTTTTCAGGAAGCTGGCATTGAGAGGAAAAAATGTTTATATTCACCACAGCTGAGTAAATGTTGGCTTACACAGACACACGGCAAGTTGAACTGGATTTAAGGAACCTGCTTAGGTAAAGAAGTGTATGGGAGAGGTGGTGGTAGATTCAGAGGAACCTGCGAATAGAATGAGAAAAGCATCAAGTAATGGATAAACAAATCGGAAATTACACAATTGACGGACTCATCGGCCAAGGGAGCATGGGCAAGGTTTATCTCGGGAAACACCCGATATTGGGGCAGGAAGTCGCGATCAAAGTCCTCTCGGAAGATTTTTCCAGCTATCCGGAGTTGGTGAAACGATTTAGGCGTGAGGCCAGAGCCATTGCCGCGATACGTCATAAAGCTATCGTTAAGGCATTTGATTTTGGTGATCTACAGGATGGACGAAGTTATTATGTAATGGAGTTGTTGAAGGGGCAGAGCCTACAAGCTTACATGAAGGCCAGAGGGCCGCTCCCGTTGGATGAGGCTACAGCCATTATTCTTCCATTGAGTGAAGCGCTGGGTGTTTGCCACAAAGCCGGTTTTATTCACCGTGATATCAAACCCGAGAATGTTTTTCTAACAAACGCCGAAGATGGATCGGTGTTTCCCAAAATCATCGATTTCGGCATAGCAAAGCTCAAACACCCGGACGGGGAGGGGGACAGTGTGGTGACCCGAATGGATGCCGTCATGGGAACTCCTTTGTATATGGCTCCTGAACAGGGTCCTGGAGTGAAAGAAGAGGTCGGGCCTTGGTCGGATGTTTATTCTCTGGCGGCCACACTTTATCACATGTTGGCCTATCGCCCACCGTTTTATAGTGAAAGCCCGATGGAATTGATTATTATGCACACCCATCGCGAGCGACCTCAGATTACGGACATTCGGAAAGATCTCCCTGAAGATCTTGGACGGGTGCTTCAAAAGGCTATGGCGATTCAGCCCTCGGAACGTTTTCAGTCTATGGCCGAGTTCGCCGCTGCATACAGCGGCGCGGTAGAGGTGGACGACAGTGTGATTGCGCCGGGGGCTTTGGCGGATCTCGCTAAGCTCGAAGGGCTGGAAGGAGAAGCTCTTGAGGCTGCCATTGGTGGAATGACCATTGTAGACTCCGGGCCCATCTGCATCGGAGGAGGTGCGGGAGATGAGAAGGCAGATAAGGGTGATAATAATGAGGCCGGAAATAAAGATGATGAAGAGGGCGATGAAGTCGAGGGAGGGATTGATGTAGACGTGGAAGAGCCTTCGGTGATTGTAGAATCCGATATAAAACCCATAGAAGATACCGAATCTGAGGGGCATGAACCAGAGGGAACAGGTGTATCTGAGAGAGACGAAGAAGGTTCCGATTCTGTTGAGGGAGACGACTCCACCGACTGGGCTTCCGCCCAGGAATTTGTTATGGACGCGCAAGTAGCGCCCGAAATAGAAGAGAAAGATGAGAAAAGACGAAAAACACTTTTATACGGTGTGAGCGGATCTTTAGGGATGCTCGTTGTGGCTTTTGCGGTGTGGTTTTTTGTTTTTTATGAAACCGAGAAACCGGCTCCGGCGATTCCTGCTGAGCTTGTTATGATCTCTTCTAAGAATCTTCATGTTTGTGGAGTTGAAAAGAGTACCGGGCAGGTGATGTGTTGGGGACGAAACAACTACGGTCAGCTTGGGGTTGGTGATAAGAAAAGCCGTTCCAAGCCTCAACTAATTGAGGAACTGAAAGATGTGGTTTCGGTTTCAGCCGGCGGTCGTCACACTTGCGCTGTTGAAAAAAGCGGGAGCGTGTGGTGCTGGGGCAAGAACAAGACAGGGCAGCTCGGTGACGGTACCTTGGTGGATAAAGATACGCCGGTGAAGGTAAAAGGTTTACAGAATGCTGCAAGCGTTCATGCCGGTTCCGAGCACACATGTGCTCTACTGAGTGACGCCTCGGTTAAGTGTTGGGGGTGGAACCTCTTCGGACAGCTTGGTGATGGTTCAGAGGGCAACATGTCGAAAGAGCCTGTGAATGTTGCGGGTGTGCAGAAAGCGAAGAGCCTCGCGGTCGGAGGGTTTCATAATTGTGCTGTAACGAATGAGGGCAAGGTATTGTGTTGGGGAAAGAACGACATGGGACAGCTTGGTTTGGGCGATGAGCG
>JAABSF010000022.1 GCA_011390535.1 Deltaproteobacteria bacterium
AAGAAATCAACATTTCAGAATGAAACATAATTCACAATCAACCCTTCCAGCATCACATTTTTGGCGCTTTGTGTTATTGTCGCTCTTAACCTTCCTGCCTTGTGCCGGTTGCGCAGACACCTCGCCCGGCCGTCCGGAAAAACCTGATTCAGGAGGACTGTTGGATGGTTCCACCATTCTCGACGGAAATGCAGATTCAGATTCATCCATAGACGCCGGTTTGTATGACGCATCACAGATCGACTCCTCCATCCAGGATGCTTCAAACATAGACGGACATTCCCCCGATGACGACGGGGGAACCTGTACAGATATTCCCGAACCCGCTGCCGTGTCCCTGTCGCCTCTCCAAGGAGAAAGTCCTCCTGGGGTTTTCGAATCCACAACCGTAAACGGCTTTAACGACGATTATTTATATAATAGCGCGCACGAATTGAAGATCGGAGTTCGCCGCGAGTGGGGTGGGAGCATTATCTTTTTCGGGATGGACAATGGAAACCCAGGGATGAATGCTACAAACGCAGTTGATGCCAACGACACAGGGCGGGAGGTTCAGGTTGCTTTTTATGATCCGGATCGAATAATGCAAAATTGCGCCTGGAATGCTTCTTGTGTCACATCTCCCACTGAATGCCCCAACTCCATAACCTATCTCGGGTGGAACCCCGTGCAAGGGGGTAATCGTTGCAACAACGGGTCAGGCGTTGAAACTGTTGAAATGTCCGACGGAGCTCTCACTGTGTCTACTATCCCTTATTTCTGGAACCCTAACTGGGACAGACAAGACTGCGAATCAGCGGCTTGCAACGACCCTTCACTCAGCGTCCGTCAGTCAGATGTAAGAGTGATTCAAAAGGCCCGTTTCGTCCGCCACCACGTAGTGGAATTGGATTATACCGTCATCAATCTTTCCAACCTGGATCATGCATCCACCGCACAAGAATTTCCCACAGTATACACCGGTAACGGAAACAACAGCCCCGACTTGTGGAGACTCTTCAATTCGCAAGGAGTGGAGATAGATATCTCAACACCCGGAAACGATGGTTTTTTCTACGAAAATTTTTCCAGCCCGGGCGGATGGGTAACAATGCAAGACGATAATCTTACATATGGAATTGGTCTCTATACAGAAAATCGTCTTTCAACTTGGCAAGGCTGGCAGAACCGCTCCCTGCCTTTTAACAACTTCCGTCCCATTTTTCCTTTCGCCATACCGGGTAATGGGACTGTACGAGCACGCTCCTATCTAATTCTTGGAAATCAGGGAACCGTTGCCTCTGAAGCCCAGTGGCTGGATGATAACCTTCCGCCGTTCGGCCGACTGGATTCTCCTACCGCCGACGAGTCGGTTACCGGAGTTATTCCGGTTCAAGGGTGGGCTCAAGATAATCAAGGAGTGGTTTCAGTAAGCCTGATAGTGGATGGTAACATCACCTTACCACTTGATTACGGTAATGCGCGACCTGATGTATGCAGCGTTTGGCCGGCGTATTCAAACTGTGAAAACACCGGTTTCCAGGGCACTCTCGACACCGATAGCCTTACACCATGTCCCCATTTGCTTGAAATCGCCGCAACCGACGAAGACGGCAACACCAGGATCATCGACAGCCGCAGAATTTTCGTTGTAAACTGACCTTTCGGTTTAATGGATAGATGACCAAAATCAACAACTCGTCATCAATGACTCTCTGGTAAATTTTTGTTTGTTTAAATCCAGTTATGATATAATAAACGTTCTTCTGAACTTTAAAACAACATGTTCTTTTAAAACGATATCTTTTAGAATGATATCTTTCGTAACTTAGGAGTTAAAAAATGAGAAAAACAGCACTTCCCTTAATATCAGCCTTTCTTTTCCTGTTCTTTTCCGCTGCATGTGGAGATGACGGCGGAAACGGCGAAAACAATAACAACGAAACAGATGCTGCGGTAGAGTTTGACGGCGATGTAGATGTCGATGCAGACGTGGATGTGGATGCAGGAGAGGAAAGCGACGCAGGAGAAGACATCGACGCTGGAGAACCCGATGAGAATCAGGGGATTGGGTCCGGATGCTCCTGCAGCGGGGAAGAATGCGAACAAATGGGCGTACCGGTCCCCAACGGCGGCACTATAAATGGGTGCGACGATGTCCCCACCGACTGGACAGGAGCTGAAAGGGTCTGTCTAAGGACTTATGAAGGGGATATCGCAAATAACACTTACTTTGCCAATGGTTATTGCTCTCTTATGGCGGTAGCCTGCGAAGGAAGCGGCATCATCTGTAACAACGCCGTCATGGGAGACTATGACAACATGTCAGAGTGCCCTGAAGGCACCGTGATGGTCACCGACACGGTTTTAGTCAATGTAATGGGGTCCGAGGCAACCATTCAAAACAAAAACTGCGTGATCCCTTGTGAAGCAACCGGAGATTGCAGAGAAGATGAGCTTGACCCGGTGCTGGAAAATGCACCCACCCAATATGAATGCATGGAAAAAGATGGCATCAAATTCTGCTTTGATCCTCGCAACCTCTCCGAGGACTATTCTGTAACCGCGTTCTAACATTCATATCAAAAATCTTTTCTTGTTTAACCTTATAGTCTTTACGGCGCGTTGACACGGACATAATTGAGGGGTAGGTTATCTTTAATGGTCGCGATGACTGTAAAATATCAAGATGTCGCGGGGAAGATAACATCAAAATGACCAAGAAAGCTTTTGGCCGCTGTTGCGTTTGCCGTAAAGAAATCCCATATGGCGCGGATTATTATCGATGCTCTGTGGGCACCTGTAACCTTGGAAAGATCAAGCTGTTGTTTTGTTGCGTAAAATGCTGGGAAGATCACTTACCCACTGCAAGACACAAAAGCGCCGACTATATAAAAGAGACCGCACCTTCAGAACAAAAGTAAAAAACAAGAAAAAACAGGTGATATCGCGAATTCCGCTGCAGCAAAACTGCACATAAGAACCGCAGCAGGGATTTTTCCTAAGATTTCTTCTTTCTCAGCCGAGCAACTGCTGCATTACGTAACGCCGCTGAAACATTTTTTGAGCGACTCAGAGACTTAAGCTCTTTGGGGCGAAGATGAGACACCAGCTTTAGAGCCAAATCCAAAGGGGTCTTGGCATTTGCTACGAGGTTGGATTTAACCTGGTATAGCTTTATCCACTCACGCTGTCGTGCAATATAACGCAAAGCATCTTCAGGGGTCTGTGGGTTCTTGGAAAGCCGCACCACCTCCATCTCTGTTACGAGTGGCGATTTTATTGCGGCCATAGCCACCATCTTGTTGGAATCACGCATCAATAGAGAGCGATGAAAAACGTTCCCCGTTATGGCAAGCCTAATCTTTTCAGATACACTCAGGTGCTCGACTTGAATTCTCCCCTTGCTCTTTTTTCCGCCTTCTTCTTCTTCTAAGTCTGCCTCGCCCACACCTTCTAAAGCATTCTTGAATTTTAGATTCTTCTCTTCCTCAATTAGTGCTTGATCTATCGGATCTTCCTCGGAGGCCTCCATCCCTATAGCTTTCAACATCTCTTTGTATGCCGGAAGCTTCAGCTCAAGTTTATTCCTGGCGGCAAATTCTATGCACCGATTCGCTGTAGACATTCTCGTATTACGGTTCAGATATATCTGCTCAATTATTGGGGGACATGATAACAGCCTGCGTTCGTTTCTTGCCAAAATCTCTATCTCTTGTTCACTCAGTTTCGGGGTGATAGAGCGCAGAGACTCATCTGCGACCTTCCTGTTCAAAATGATTTTTTGAACCATTTTCGGTCGCCCCACAACCGTATGTGCCACTAAATCCAACACCATCTCATGAAGGTCTTCAGATTCAACCGCTGATTCAACCACAGAATCGGGCAGCTCCGTCATTGAACGTGTCGCTGTCTTACTCAGTTCTTCATCCCCGGAGACGTGTAGCTGATAGAGAGCCGTCACCAGGTCAAGCGCATCCAAGCCCGGAGCAACACCTTTGGCGGTGATTTTTTTCATCTTGAAGGGAGCGTCCGGTCCGGTAAGCTTATAAACTTGGGGTGAAACCTCTTCTTTTCTTAGGGGCCTCTTCTCAAAAGTCATTTACAAATCCATCCTCTCTCCAAAACAATATACTGCCGCTGAATGAGCATATATAACCACAATTAATTATGAGCAACAACAATACTCTTGGAGTAGATCAATATTAAAGCCTTGAAAAGGGGTTTGGCAATTAGTGTGTAGCGGTTCCCGAAAATATGAAGGGATCATAGTGATCGGAGCGATCGGGATAATCGGGGCAAGCGGGGAGCGAAAGGAAAAATCGATCTATTAGGGCTCTCATGTTTGTCCGGATCTCAATGAGTTCCCGTTTAACGTACGGTAAAAACCAGAGGATTAGTCTTCTTCGTCCAGCTTGGCTTCAGCAACTATCTTTTCCGCCAAATTGCTGGGAAGTTGTTCATACTGGGAAAAGCCCATAGTAAAGCTCCCCCGTCCCTGGGTCATTGAATCCAAATCCGCTGCATATCGCTGTATCTCAGACAACGGTATTTGTGCCTTGATCACCTGGTTCTTGCCGACGGCCTCCATACCTAACACACGCCCGCGTTTGGAATTAATATCACCCATAATGTCGCCCATACAATCTTCAGGACAAACAACCTCCATGTTGTATATCGGCTCCAGCAAAACCGGGTTCCCTTTTGCCACGGCTGCCTGAAAACCTTTGGACCCGGCTGCTTGGAAAGCGTAGTCAGAGGAGTCTACGTCGTGATACTTTCCATCCAAAAGCCTCACCTTTATGTTCATCACCGGGTAGCCTGCGATGACACCCTTGGCCATCCTGTCCAAGATTCCCTTTTCAACAGATGGCCTGTATGTCTGAGGAATAGAGCCACCGAAGATCTTATCTACAAACTGAAAATATCCGCCGTATGAAAGCTCTTTGACTTCAGCGCCGTCATCTGCTTGCTCTTTGCCTTTCATGGGCTCCAGCTCGATAAAACAAATACCATACTGTCCACGACCGCCACTCTGTTTTTTGTGTTTTCCCTCTGTCCGATCAACCTTTCGGGTGATGGTTTCCCTGTAAGGAACTCTGGGCAAAGACATCTCAACCTCAACACCCATCCGCTTCAGCTTCTCCACCGATGTATCAACATGGATCTGCCCCATCCCGCCAAGCACCATCTCACCAAAATCCGGATCCCGCTCAACACTGAGGGTTATATCTTCCGCCTTAATTTCGTTCAGCTTCGCACCGAGTCGATCTTCGTCGGATTTGGACTTCGGCCTGATAGCATAAAAAGTTACAGGCTCGGGGATCTCCGGTTTCTCAAACACCATGTCACCACCGGCGGTGAGGGTATCTCCGGTGTCGGTGCTTTTCAGTTTAGCCACCGCTACAAGATCTCCCGCAGCTGCATTAGACACCGTCTCTCGTTTTTTACCTTGAAGCACATAGAGTTGACTGAACCGTTCTTTCTCTCTCTTGCCGGAATTGAAAACATTAGAATCGGATTTCAAATTCCCGGTAATCACGCGCATCATACTCAGACGGCCTATGTCGGCACCGGCGGTCTTATAAACAAACCCGCCAAACTCCTCTTCGTTAACGGCTTTGCATTCAATCTCTTCATCACCTTTCCTCGCCTTGAACACAGAACCGTCTAATGGGCTGGGGAACGTGTCTACTATAAGATTCATTAAAGGCTGCACTCCCACATTCTGCTTTGCAGAACCACACAATACCGGGATAAGCTCACCTTTGGCGATGGCCTTTCTGAGACCTGAATTTATCTCGTCGGAAGAGAGCTCTTCGCTCTCGAGATATTTCTCCATCAAGGCATCATCACTCTCAGCGATCATCTCGATGAAGGCCACCCGCGCACTCTCAGCTGAGTCGCTCATCTCTGCGGGGATGTCCGTTTCAACAACTTTTGATCCGCCATCTTCAAACATGAGCGCCTTGCCCTTCAGAAGATCGACGACACCCTTAAAATCCTGCTCCTTGCCGATCGGTATCTGCAGCGCCACCGCTTTTCTGCTAAGGTTCTCCTGGATATCAGCCAAGACAGTATCGAAATTGGCCCTCTCTTGATCCATCTTGCTCACAAAAATAGCACGGGGAAGATCCAGATCATCACAAAAACTCCAAGCTTTTTCCGTATTGACCATTACCCCATCGGTGCCTGAAACCACAATTACGGCTCCATCAGACACTCGCATTGCCATCTGGGTGTCATACATGAAATCACTCGCACCCGGAGTATCAAGGATATTGATCCTGCATTTTGACCACTCGACATAACCAACCGCAGCGCTGATGGTGCTCGTACGCTTTATCTCCTCGGGTTCAAAATCAAAATTTGAATTACCCTCATCCACCGAACCCAAACGAGTCACCATCTTAGCGTCAAAAAGCATTGCCTCGCAAAGAGTGGTCTTTCCTGATCCACGCTGGCCGGCAAAGGCCACATTCCTCAAATCTTTGCTGTCATAAAACTTCATTGTGCTTCCTGTCCTCCCGAGCTTTTGGGATTCATCATAAAAACCGTCGGCTTGGCAAAAGACCACCATCTCTCATGAACGACATGGCTCTAAACCTTGGTTTTCAGAACAAACCCTTAGTTTCTTCTTTCTTTGCTTTCTTGTTCTCTCTGTATAAACGGCGCAAAGCCGTGAAACGATCCAAACCTTCCTACTCCAACTTCAAAGACAATCAAAATTCAGCTTAACAAAACCGAACTGCCGGATTAATGGAGCGACTTGGAAAAACCAACATATAAGACCTGAGTCACTGAAGGGTCAAGCATAAAACAAACCGCGTTTCAGGAACACCGGCAACCTTCCCATCTCACGAGTTTCGTACAAATAGAATCTGCAGACCTCTTAGAGTAAGAAAATCGTCTACATCCCTGATGTAATCCGAGCTCCCTGCGATTAAACGTGCCAGACCCCCTGTAGCTATTACGCTGCAGTCTATAAAACCCATCTCCTTTATCGTGCGCTGAACCAAACCATCCACAAGCCCCACATACCCATAGACCAAACCAGACTGAAGGCTCTCCATTGTAGATCGTCCAACCACCCGACGGGGCCTCATGATGGGAACCCGTGGCAGTTTAGCAGTGTTTTTATAAAGCGCATCTGCGCTTATTCGCAACCCCGGCGCTATCGCCCCTCCTAAATATTCGCCTTTATCGGAAATCACGTCCAAGGTTGTCGCTGTCCCAAAATCAACAACAATACACTCACCTTTGGCCTTCTCATACGCTGCGACCGCATTTACTACGCGATCCGCCCCCACCTCTCTTGGATTATCTAATTTTATCGCCATGCCGGTTTTGATACCCGGGCCAACAACTATGGGATTAACGCCCAAATAATCGGCCATCAATTCCACCCATACATCTTGCAAAGGGGGCACCACACAGGCCAATATACCATGCTTGATTGCTCCCCTATCAACACCTTCCAAGACAAACAGCTGCTCTATAAGAACCTTGTGTTCGTCCACGGTTCGGCTTTTATGTGTCCGAATTCGCCAGTGCGCTTTTAACTCTGTTCCTTCATAGAGCCCGAAAAGCACATTTGTGTTACCCACATCTACTGCAAATAACATCATGGTCTCCAATCAAGATGGCCCAAATGGGTCGAAAATATATAAATATTCCGGGAACCTTACCAGGTTTTTCAGTCATCCAGACCAAATGGTGGGTACTCGTTTCTAATCCAAAAAGTAAAACACATAATTCTCAGCCGATGCTGATTCACCTTACGCACAAACTCAAACCAAGATCGTGGATAGCGACCAGTAAACAACACGGCGAACCCACCCAAAAACCCTACAAAACCAGAGGCAATACTATAAAAGAAGTTAACAAAATTAACCGGAATTATCGCGATGAATGCCAAAAACAACCAGAGCCTACTGCTCTTTTCCGGATAGGGAATATCCAAATCCAGACCATAATCTTCAGAGCTCAACCCGAATGGTGGATAACCAACTGTTAATACACCTGTATAAGACATAATCCTATAAATGTGCCTTAAAAACTTTCTCATGAATTCCCACATACCGCGGGGATAACGCCCTGTAAAAAGAATGGCGAAAAACGAGATGAAGTTAACAAACCCTGCAGCGATGGCTAACAAATACAACCACAAAATGTGAGGGAACATGATCAAGCCGCCTATTGGCGCCAAAAAAGTAAACAAAAGCGCCTGAAGGCGTGAACCTTCTTCAGGATACGGCATGATCAAACGCACGGGGTGTTGGCGATCATCTGTTGCCCCCATGTCTTCTCCTCCCCCGTAAGGACCTGCTCCACCTCCACCGCCGGATGCGCCTCCGGCAAACCCAACAGCCGCAGAACCAACATCTCCACCAGCGGGTTGTCCTTGTCCAATCCCCGGACCCGGCTGTGCCCCTGGGGACCCCCCGGCCATCTGCGGCGCTCCGGGTGGTGGTGACGCGACAGGTGTCGGTGCCCCCGGTGGTGGTGACGCGACAGGTGCCGGCGCCCCGGGTGGTGGTGACGCGACAGGTGTCGGTGCCCCCGGTGGTGGCGCTCCGGGAGGAGGCGACTGTACAGGTGCCGGAGCTCCTGGTGGAGTCTGTGTGCCTGGAGTTTGCGGCTCAGGAGAAGGCCCAGGGGACGGTGCCCCTGGTTCCGACGGCGGGGCTCCAGGAGCCGGTGTTGTAACAGGAGCCGGTGGAGATCCAGGCGCCGGTATTGACGGAGAAGGTGCTGTGCCACCCTGCTTTTGGGACTCTTCCTTTATTGCCTCTTCTACGGATGCCCCCGGGCTCCAGAAAAGAGTCTTTTTAGGACTTGCCCCCTTTGACAAAGAGTTCCCACAAGAAGGACAGAAAAGAGTGCCATCCTCCACCTCAACTTGGCACTTGGTACATTTCATCGACAATACCTCCTGATTACAAATTATTCTCACTCTCAATAAATAGAATTCGGTGGAGGATACCACATATTGAAGGAAATCAAAGACGAAAAAAAACCATGAGAACAAACCTATGTCAGTGTATTTTTTGTTAAATATCTTTTCCAAAAATCTTTATCAGGGAGGTCAAAAGTTGACTTTCCGTTGTTCTGCAACAAGATCCGATGATAAGAATTTCTCAGATGGGCCGATTCGTGCCATAAACAAGGAAAAGACAAGCTTCACAACAAGAATCCCAGTATCCTCATGAGCGAAAACAAATTTATTTCACAGCCTTATCTCTCCCCTGAGACCTACTTCTCCGAAACGCCGGTTGACGACGAGTCTTTAACGTTGTGGGCGATCCATACAAAACCTCGTGCGGAAAAGAAACTGGTTAAGTTTCTTCAAATGTACGAAATCAGTCACTATTTGCCTACAAGCTTGCGACGCCACATATACGGAGCAAGAGAGCCAAGATGGAACTGGATACCTTTGTTTCCGGGCTACGTCTTCATCTTACAGGAACATATTTCTCGCAGCGTGCTTTATAGATCCAACTCCATGGTCAAGGTCATACCCATTGAATCACCAAAGGAGTTGTATCAAGATTTAAGAAATGTGTGGCTGGCCCTCACCCACAAACCCACTGAAGTTGAACTGTCACTATACAAACCGGGCTCTCCTGTTGAGGTTCGTTCAGGACCCATGCGTGGTGTAATTGGAGAGATTGTGAAAACAAAGAACAAAAAAACCCGCCTAGTGATACGTGTCCGTTTTTTTGAACGTACAGTTTCTGTGGACATAGACGCAGGCTGCGTAAGACCACTATAAGAGAATCAACGCTCGTGCCCTTTTTGCACAAGATAATTGGCCCCTTTCGGCAATTGTCGTCTGATACACTCTAGATCCTTTTCCGAAAGCAAGGACGAAAAAAAAGTCGTCCGAAAATAGTAGGGCACCCCACTGGATGCCACCAACTCCACTGACTTTTTGACCTCACTCACCATTCCCGATCGTCCACAGCACTCCTCATACCTGGACCATGGACCTTTAATATCCACGGCGATGAAATCCAACAGACTATCCCTTAAAAGTGCTGCGATCACATCCGGCCGGCTTCCATTGGTGTCCAGCTTTATTGCAATTCCAAGCTCTTTAACCTCACCTGCAAATTCCCGGATACCGGGCTGAAGAGTGGGCTCACCTCCCGACAAAACCACTCCATCAAGCATCCCTCTTCTCCCTTTCAACAGCTCCATCACTCGATGCAGGTTCTCCGTCGCTACTTTGCTCACTTCATATTTCTCACACCGAACCGAGGGCGGGACAGAAATCAGCTCTCTGTTATGGCAAAAAGGACAAACAAAATTACACCCCTGGGTGAAAACAATGGCAGCGGTGCGGCCGGGAAAATCGGATAAGGTGAGGGGCTGAAAACCAGCTATATGAAAAGCACTGTTATCTCTCGAGTCGTCAAATCCATTCATCACCCGCACGCCATCCTCACCTTTCCCCACGGCTCTGCCTAGGCAGATTACCCCTTGTCTTTTCAGGCCCCACCCTGTAGTGGTTACGCAGATCAAACTCCGCTTGTTTGCCCTTGTTCCATTGATCAACAGGCCGCAAATAACCCACCACACGAGAGTATATCTCTGTCTTTTGGCCACAGTCAGGACATTCCCCAACCTCACCCTTCAGATAGCCGTGATTGGGACAAATGGAAAAAGAGGGCGTCAACGTGAAGTAGGGCAAATGATAATTACTGCAGACCTTTCTGACAAAGGATTTCACCGCCCCGGGGTCGGGAGCGGCTTCACCTAGAAATACGTGCAAAACAGTGCCTCCGGTATAACGTGTCTGAAGATCATCTTGGAGGTCCAACACTTTGAAGATATCATTGGTATAATTGACCGGAAGTTGAGTGGAGTTTGTATAAAACGAAACCTCTTTTGCTTCCTCTTCCCTTTGTCCCCCTTTTGATGCGCTATAATCTCCCGCTTGCTGGATATCCGGGTAACGCTCTTTATCTAAAACCGCCAATCTGAAGCCAGCCCCTTCGGCCGGCGTCGCCTCAAGATTATAGTAATGGCCGCACTCTTCTTGGAACACCCTGAGCCTCTCCCTCATGTGATCCAACACCCTCGCTGCAAACTCTTTTGCTTCGAGATTCCCCATGTCTTTTCCCATTAAGTTTAAACTTGCTTCGTTCATGCCAACGAGCCCTATTGTAGAAAAGTGGTTCTCCCAATAGCGATCGAAGCGCTCTTTGACTGATCTGAGATAAAACTTTGTGTAAGGATATAGATCCTGGTCTGTAAAACGCTCTAAAACCTTCCTTTTTATCTCCAAACTTGAACGAGCCAGATCCATCAGTCTATCCAGTCCATCCATAAACTGTGCTTCATTTTCCGACTCATAACCAAGCCGCGCCATGTTTATTGTCACAACCCCTATGGAGCCTGTAAGCGGGTTAGCTCCGAATAGTCCGCCTCCTCGTTTTTCAAGGCTCCGCAAATCCAACCGAAGCCTGCAACACATAGAGCGGGCATCGTCCGGCGACATGTCGGAGTTTACAAAGTTGGCGAAGTAGGGAATCCCGTATTGTGCGGTGATCTCCCACAATCTATCCATACCCGGGGCATTCCAATCAAAGTCTGAACAAATGTTATAAGTCGGTATTGGGAAAGTAAAAACACGACCCTTGGCATCCCCTTCACTGAGGACTTCCAGAAACGCAGTGTTGAAGAGATTCATCTCTTCTTGAAACTCTCCATAAGTCTCTTTCTTGAGCTCGCCGCCCACCACCACGTGCTCTTGTTTCAGGTTATTCGGCACCTTCAGATCCAGAGTAAGGTTCGTAAAAGGAGTCTGGAATCCCACCCGGGTGGGAACATTCAGATTAAACACAAACTCCTGCACTGCCTGTTTAACTCCGCGATAATCCAATCCATCATATCGAATAAAGGGGGCCAAATATGTGTCGAAATTGGAAAAAGCCTGAGCTCCCGCAGCTTCTCCTTGTAGAGTATAGAAAAAATTCACCACCTGCCCCAGAGCTGTACGAAAATGTTTCGCCGGCAGGCTCTCCGCCTTACCAGGCGCGCCCTTGAACCCTGAAACAAGAAAATCTCTTAAATCCCATCCTACACAGTACACCGAGAGTTGCCCGAGATCATGAAGATGAAAGCGCCCTTCAAGATGTGCATCTCTAATTTCGGCCGGATAGATCTTATTAAGCCAATACCCCTTACTAATCTCGGAAGCTATATAGTTGTTCAGCCCCTGAAGCGAATAAGTCATATTACTGTTTTCATGAACTTTCCAATCTAGACGCTCCAGATACCCGTCTATCAGATCCACATCCGCCTGTTGCACAAGCTCCCGCAACCGAGCATGTTGATCTCTGTACAATATGTAGGCTTTAGCTGTTTTCTTGTAAATCGAGTCCAAAAGAACATCTTCCACCACATCTTGAAGCTGCTCAACTGTCGGGTCTTTCTCTAAAACCTCTCCGGCCCTTTTCAAAACCCGCGCTGTAAGCTCACGAGCTTTGTCCTCACCGAACTCCTCGGCTGCCTGTCCGGCCCGGGCTATTGCACGGATGATTTTTGTAGAATCAAAAGAAACGAGGCGACCATCTCTCTTTTGTACATTCTGAAAAGGCTGTTCGAGAAGAGAAGACACCCCTTTCTCTCCGGCTTTAGACTCACCCGACATAAAAACCTCCATGATCATTCCAACTCAAACCCAAAAGCATTCTTATTCAGCGCAACTTTCGGCATTAAGGGCTGACTCTTTTTCAATCAGCCCTAAGTCAAACTTGTTTTACTGCATATCCGGACGGACACAAGACCTCAGCCCATAATTTTAGGAAAGTTTGTGTTTTTAAATGAAAGGCCTTGAAATAGATAGTTATGCTGACCGGAAGCGGTCGGATTTTGAGCGATTTGCTTTGTATCTCGGCTGCAAAATTGCGTTTAAAATTACACTATCAAGGATAACGTTCGGCTCAAGAGATAGTGGGCTGAGAGACCCTGTGGCTCCTCTAAAGTCCATCCCTTGTCTCACCGACTTCGCTTCTTCTGTTTTCGGCCCTAGCCCAAACAGTGTCGATTTGACAATACGGCCCCGGGCTTCAGGGTTCTTGACCCACGCCCCCAAAGCCACCGAAATCCGCTGTCTCATGGGCACTACAAGCGGTCGACCGGCCAATGCTGCAGGCACTAAAGATCCAATGGCCTCCGGTGACACCTCTTGTCTCCTAAAGGCGGGAAGCTCCCTTAATTTTCGACCGTTAAATTCAACCCAAGGTTGATCTAAAAGAAACTTAACCAACCCATGCCCAGCCTCTAGATACGGAGCCACCCCAACTCCATAGTGAGATCCACGCCTTGTGGGCATATAAAGAGTCTCACACTCACCAACTTCATTCCGCCAACGCTCTTCAATTCTTCTAGCCGTCTCTTGGTAGTTCAAGGTATTCAGGACCTTCACAAGCAACATTACCCGTAACCCCGGCCCCGGCAAAGATGCGAGATGCCAACCCGACCCACTAGTAGGTATAAGCCCGTTTACGTTAACTCCTTCAGACTCTTGAATAAGCTGGGCCGTCAATGCCTCCGCCCAGGCAGGCCCCAAT
>JAABSF010000217.1 GCA_011390535.1 Deltaproteobacteria bacterium
TTGAAGGCTAACCAGCATTCGCCCTCTTCGCTCCTTGATCGTCAGGCGCCTCACCGCCCTCGGTCCTTCGAATTCATCCCCGTGCGAAACCTTAGACCCTGCGAAGACCCTGCCCGGCCGATCCTGCTTTCGCTCTATTGTTCTTTCACTCGTCAAAATGTGTAGATGATTTTGTGACGAGGGCAACTTACTTGACGAATGGAGCAGGCTGATTCATTTTAGGCCACATGCCAAGCACAAGTGATTTCAAAAAAGGTATGCGAATCGCTATGGAAGGCGATCCGTATGTAATCGTGGAAGTACAAACCCAAACCCCCACCGCTCGCGGAGCAGCAACCCTGGTAAAAACAAAGCTCAGGAATCTGCGAACCGAGCAGCTACTGTCCCGCAGTTTCAAGGCCGGAGAGAAATTCGAAGAACCGGACTTTGAGATTCGTGGCTGTCAGTATCTATATGACGAAGTGGGAGAGATTTATTATTTCATGGATGATGAGAGCTACGAGCAGTATGCTGTGGCTCGCAAGATCATCAACGATAAGCTGGGGTTTATTCTCCCCAATGACAAGGTGCGGGTGGTGTTTTTCGAGGGTCAGGTCATTGGCATCGAGGTGCCCAACACGGTAGAGCTGGATGTGGTGGAAACAGAACCGGCCGTCAAAGGCGACACCGTGAACGCTGTTACCAAATCGGCTACTCTGGAAACGGGCCTGGAGGTACAGGTACCTATGTTTGTCTCACAGGGAGATCGCCTGATTATCGATACTCGCGAAGCACGGTATGTCCGCCGTGCCTGATCCTGAGATTCTCTGATTCCCCACATGATCAAAGTCCCAGAACCTTTGTTTTCCGGGTATTTTGTTTCCCGGATCCTTTGATTTTCAGACCCTTTCTTATTTTGATCTCACCGTCTTATTCTGGTTTTTTGTATTCAAAACTAAATAATTGTTTCTCTTGTTCTTTGCCGCTATGGAGCCTAGAAAGATAAAAGGAAAGATAAAAGGAAAGGGAAAGGGAAAGGGAAAGGGAAAGGGAGCGGAAAAAACGAAAGAGAAGATGCCAAGGGATGCCTACACCAAACATTTTATTGATTGATGCTGATCAAAGCTTTGCTCTACAGATGTCTGAACGCTGTCAGGCGCTGGGTTGGACGCTTCAGGTCTGCACGGACGGACGCCAAGCTGTGGAAACAGCTTTGAACACAAACCCTGACGGCGTGGTGTTAAATGTCGAGATTCCTTATGTGAGCGGCTATAGCATCTGTAACAAAATAAGACGAAACGACAAATTGAAAAATGTGCCGTTGGCTTTGCTCTCAAGATCTGCCGACGAAAGAACTTTTGCTCAACATAAAAAGCTACGCACGAGAGCCGATGAGTACTTCTCCGGGGAGTATGATGCCTCGGCTATCCTTTCGAAGCTTCGCACACACTTTACGTCGCAACCACCTGTTCGACGCATGGAATCCACACAGCCGGTTACACCTTCAACCAAGGTATCTGAGACTTCTTCTTCCCCTTCAGTTACAGATTCCTTTACAGAAACTCCAGCCACGAAAAGCTCCTCGGGTGTTGAGAAAAAAGGAAGCACGATCCTGATCATCTTGGTTTTAGCCATTGTAATTTTACTTGTTTTTTATATCTACGTTTTTGTGGTTCGATGAAAAAATGTTCTCTGAGAATTTGAAATGATAAGGGGGTTTGAAATGAAAACAAAAAAGAATGCAAAGGGCAGTTGTTGGGGGCTTTGGATCACGATTATGGTTTTTTTCATAAGTTCGGGAATCTCTGTTTGGGGCGGATGCTCTGACAATGACTCGAAAAACGGGAATGAGAATAACAACCTAAACGACAACCAAAACCAAAATGAAAACACTAACCAAAACACAAATAATAAGGCGCCGGTGGCTGTAGACGATATGTTGGTTTTGGAGGAAA
This sequence comes from Deltaproteobacteria bacterium, assembly GCA_011390535.1. Classification (GTDB taxonomy): domain Bacteria; phylum Myxococcota_A; class Polyangia; order HGW-17; family SLPX01; genus SLPX01. Next base: position 1,935 of record JAABSF010000217.1, read on the forward strand.
ACACTCAAGTAATTGTGGATGTCCTTGAAAATGACTTTGATGAAGATGGCGACCCTCTAACCATCTCAGAGATCAGCGATCCTTTGCGCGGCAGAGTGGATCGTCTCTCAGGCGACATCTTGCGCTACACGCCTTTCCCCCACTTCAACGGAACCGATACCTTTGAGTACACAATTGAAGATGGAAATGGGGGAAGCGACAGCGCCACAGTGACCCTGACGGTGTCTCCAACGGGAGAAGACTTTTATGTTGCCACCGACGGAGACGATGAAAACCCCGGCACCATCGAGGAACCTTTTGCCACTTTGGAGCAAGCCCAAGCAACCCTCCGCGGCCTTTCGGAGCTTCCTACAGGCGGGGTGACTGTTTGGCTCAGACAAGGTGTTTACAAGAGGACAGAAACTTTTGAGCTAATCAACGAAGACAGCGGCACATCTGAAAGCCCGGTGGTCTACAGCGGCTATCCCGGCGAGACTGTGAAACTTGTGGGAGGTAGCGTACTCAACGGGAACAATTTTTCCATCACCGATAGTTCATCTCCTGTTTGGAATCGTCTCCATGCAGACGCGAAAGGTCACGTCATGGAAATCAACCTCAACGATGAAGGCATCACCGATTTCGGCCAATTGCTGCCCCGAGGTTTTTATGACGGTGGAACCATGGCCGCTTTGGAGCTTTTCTTCAATGGAGAGCCTCAACAACTCGCCCGGTGGCCGGATCCGGACGAGCACGAGCCCCCGGCGAACGCACAAGACGATTCCATAACTCTTTTCGGGAATCCATCACCCGACGTAACCGGGGAATACGTGGCGACGGGGACCTCCGACGGAGTCAACAGCTACCAACGGCAAGGGTTGGTGGGTGGGCTCCAATACCACCTCTACCGTCACACCTGGGACTACGAGGGAAACACATACACGGCGTGGTTTCTCACCACCAACGAGTCTGGCTACCCCTCAGACACGGACCCCTGGTGGTACCTCTACAGTAAAGAGCTGGGAGCATTTAATCCAGCAGAGGGGGCCGGTGCCTCCGGCTCACCGACCACCCTGGAACCCGGGCTCATCAACTGGGGATTCGTCCGAATAGAGGAAGCCCTGTCGGATACGGAGTTTACCTATTTTGGAGACCGCCCCCAACGGTGGACCGAAGCTGAAAACGTGTGGTTTCACGGCTACTGGGTCCACCAATGGGCTGATCGTACCATGAACGCGTCTCAAATAAACACCTCTACAAAAACCATAACCTTAAATGACGTTCCAGGTTACGGTATCAGAGCGGGACAGCCCTACTATGCTTTCAATCTTTTAGAAGAGATCACCCAACCCGGGGAATGGTATCTCAACCGAGACACCGGAGTCCTCTATTTCTGGCCACCTCAAGACCCGTCCCTTACAGAGACGGAGACCGTGGTCTCACTTATGGAGACTCCCCTCATCCAGCTCAACGATACCACCTGGATCACTATTCAAAACCTGACTTTGGAGGCCACACGCGCTACCTTGGTGAAGGTGAATATGGGCTCAGACAATACCCTCTCTTACCTTCTTTTGCGAAACGCCGGTACCAACGCCGCCGAAGTGAGCGGGACCCGCAACCGAGTGGAGCGATGCGAAATCCTACATTCCGGGAACGGTGGAGTTATCCTCTCTGGAGGTGACCGTTCCTCGCTGACCCCGGGAGAAAACAGTGTGACCAACTGCCACATCCATCACTTCAGCAGATTTTCCCGCACCTACCAGCCAGGTGTACGATTGAGTGGAGTGGGCCACTTGGTGTCGCACAACCGGATCCACAACGCTCCCCATAGCGCCATCTTGTATGGAGGAAACGAACACGAGATCTCCTACAACGACATCCACGATGTGTGCCGGTGGACGAGTGACGCAGGCGCCATCTACGCCGGACGCGATTGGGGTGCCCGCGGCAATTTGATTAAATTCAACTTCATCCATCACATTGACAGCGATTTTGAGGGCTACGGTGTTCACGGAGTATATATTGATGATTGCCTCAGCGGTATCACCGTCTTCGGAAACATCCTCTACGAAATCTCCGGGCATGGGATCCTCCACGGCGGTGGCCGAGACAACTTCATGGAAAACAACCTGATGGTGAGTTGTGGATCCGCCTTGAGCTCCGACAGCCGAGGGCTCCACGCCATTGTCAATGACGGAAGCTCCTGGGACCTGCTGAAAAAAATTCAGGACATGAGCTACACTCAGGATCCTTGGGCTTCTGCGTACCCCAGCCTCGCAGAAATGCCCAACGACTGGGCTACCCTCTCGGATCCCGGTAACACCTGGCTCTACCCCGAGGGATGCACTTTTTCCCGGAACCTGGGCTTTCGCAACACCAACTTCATGCGTGAAAACCTGAGTGGAGGCACAGGCACCTTCGACAAATTTGCCGAAATCGCAGACAACATAGAAGACCAAGATCCCCTGTTCGTGGATGAAGCCGGTGGCGACTTGAACCTATTGTCTTCATCTCCCGCCTTTACCCTGCCTGGATTCGTCGAAATCCCTTTCGACGAGATAGGCATCCAAAAGGAACCCTAAAAATACTCCGGTCCACTGGGGCCCGAACCAAGCGGATGTCACCTTTCAAAAGGAGTGTACCCAATAAAAATGGTTCATAAGCTTTTAAACAGTCTTTACAAACAGGAAAAGGAAAAATGAAAACAAAAAGCTTAGCCGCAACATTAGCGATAGCAATGACCGCAGCGATCTGCGCCACGCACGTTTCCTTTGGAGCGAAAAATGTGTCTTCCGGGAAGAAGGTCTTCAGACAGATACCAATTCCAAAGCGTGAACACGGATATAGCCGCATGAACCCGACGGTGATCCGGACCGAGAGGGAGTTGGATGATTTGCTCAAGCGGGTTAAAAAAACGACAGGGTGGAACAAACCAAAGAAGTTCGAGGACACCATCAAGAAAGCCAAGGTGGATTTTTCTAAAGAGGTCCTGGTGCTATTGCCCCACAAGGAACCTTCAGGTTCCACCAAAGTCACCTTTAAGAAGCCCAAGCTCCGGAACCGCGAGCTCATTTGCAGAATCAGAAGGAATGTTCCCCTTCTTGGCAATTGCCTCATGGCCTACTATTGTTTTGCGCTTGCCGTGACAAAAACCGCCGTCGATAATATTGAACTACATGTCAAGGGAAGGAAGCCTATCAAGCTTTCAATTAGTGGGAAGTAGTCAAAAGACAAAAAAAACAGGGCGAGCATTCTTTTTGTTTTAAGCGATGAACACCACAGCAGTCACCAATGATTATGAGTTCCCAAAGGATAAACAATCCCGTTTAAACGCATGCCCAAGGGACAGTGAAAGGGGATTGGATTGATTGCAATAAGACGTGTTATTAACTTGAGAGTACCGAAATCTGAGGAATTTTCTGTTACGCAATCATGCGAATTCCTTCAGTTCTTTTCAAGTCTAATCTTTCTCGCATGAATTTCGTCCAGATAGAAGCATTTTTGTTATCCGAGAGAAATTCCGGGAAGGTATTTCGCAGAGCAATTGCAGTTACCCCCTCGGATGGTGCCAAATCGGGGCGG
>JAABSF010000218.1 GCA_011390535.1 Deltaproteobacteria bacterium
CCTCTTCTGCGTATTCACCCCGCTCCCCTCCATGACGACCCGAGGGTGTTTGAGGGGATTTGCTTGAAGAAGTCCCCAAAACAAAAATGCATCCAAGTAACAGGATAAATACAAAAAAAACCTTTTTCATCCGTCCACTCCATCTTTGTACAAATCATTTCATACACTGTACTGTGAAACGATAGGCCGTGCTGAGTGAGAGTAAGGACAACAAAAAAACACCCATTCAAGTGACCTTATTTCTACGCTTCTTTTACCCATACAAACTCTATACGAGACCCTTCAAGAATTCTTGCCCGATTTGCAATGTCCTTACATTTTTGCATAATATAAAGAAATGATCCATGCTCGCTTGAGAAGAAGGTGGAGAGTGGAAAAGAAATACAGATTAGAAAATGAGGGTTTTTATGGTTCGCTCTCCGACAAAATGGTTATCAGTGCTACTCATAGTCACAACTCTGGGAGCGATCTCGTTCGTTCTTTTCTGGGAAGAAAAGGGGAAAGCAGATCAAAACACCGAATACAAAACAAGTACTGGACACAAAAAGAAGAAAAAGGACACATTAGGTTTAAATAAAGAGGACCGAAAGAGCAAAGCATCTTCTCAAAAGGCTCAAAATGAAAGAACCGTCTCTCCTTCGAGTTACGAGAGCCAAGAAAATACCGCTGGATTTCCACCCCGTGTTAAATCATCAAAATCACGTCTGATCATGCGCGGCCCCAAGCTAAGCGAATTCAAAGGTGAGCTGAATAAAATTGAAAAAACCACCCGCTGGTACAGAGATAAAAAACGGACTGAAAAGCACCCATACGTGGGCATCGCCACCGATTACCGTGCCAAAATCTACCCGAACACAAGAGGGAAGGGTTCAGCCATAAGCTATGCCAGACGTGGATCCAGGTTCCCTGTAAAGAGTTTGGTAAACGGCACCGGCTGTGAAGGTGGTGAGTGGTACAAGAAAGGTGGCCCCGGATATATCTGTACTGCGAAAGGTTTTTCCGTCCATAAGAAAGAGACAACACCGAAAAATGATTTCATACCTCCGGATCTCTACAAAGCTGAACCCTATAAATATGGGGAGATCAGACACGATGATGCCTTGTTGTACCGACGCCCTCCAACCTCGAAAGAAAGAGACTTAGCCGAAGAAGCTCTCACCAAGGGAGAGAAGCTGCCTTCATACGTGATTCGCCGGATGCAGGGAGATTTCACCATAGCGATGGGCAGAGAAGTAACGGTTGATGGAACTGTTTATGTTCGAACTTCTAAAAATAGATATGTTCTCAAAGAAGATCTAAAGGTATTCCCCCTCCGTGAGATGCACGGCGAAGTGTTGGGACCCCAAAAAAAACTCCCGATAGCATTTGTCTATAAACCGAAAGCATCCGTATACAAAATAGTGAACGGAGACCCGATTGTCGTAGGTCAAGCACAAAAACACGCTCGATTTCACGCAAACAGAGTCTTAAAAAGAGAAGACGGCTTTTGGGTCTTTGACGATGACCATCACGCACTCAAGCGTAAAGACGTACGGATATGCCGAACCCGGACGCAGCCCAAACATCTACGAGGCGTAAACCGGTGGATTCACGTAGATCTCTCCGAACAGACCATAGTAGCCTACAAGGGCAAAAAGCCTGTTTTCGCCACTCTCATATCATCAGGCATACCAAGCCGCAGAACCCCGCTGGGTTTATATCGTATCAATTATAAACAGGTCTCTACAACAATGAGCGGTCCGGATGATGAAGTAGGCTGGTATGACATCGCCGAAGTCCCCTGGACAATGTATTATCGCAACCTATATGCAATCCACGGAGCATATTGGCACAATGATTTCGGAAAAAAGAAGAGCCACGGGTGTACGAACATGGCGCCGGCAGACGCCAAGTGGCTCTTTCACTGGTCCCGCCCAAACCGCCCCATAGGCTGGCACTCTGTTAGAGATTCAGGCACCTATGTGTGGTTCACAAACTGATAAGATAAGCCCCACAAATTATGCCTCTTCCCAAAGACCCATAATGGCACCTTCAGGATCTTGGAACAGACCGTAAAAACCAAAATCACCGAACTGAGTTCTGTTCTCCACCACGGTTCCGCCACTCTTTTTTACTTGATTCAAAGTGGAGGTAACATCTCGAACGGCAACAAAAGGGATCCACTCTTTCCTGTCACCCTTTACCATCTCCCCACCGGGGCCGTTTCCCGTGTTAATCAAAACATAGTCAATTCCATTAATTGTTCCAGATCTGAAAGACCAATTAGGAAAAACATCACCGTAAAAAGATTGCATCCCTTTCGGGTCTTTGGCCTCTAGTCTGCCTCTTACGATTCCATTGTTCATCTCGAGCCCTCCTTTGGCAACTTCTCTTGTTGCGTTTTTTCATGCCTTTAAAAAATCCCCTCTTGTCTGATAAAAGGTTGTTCTGAATCGGAACTGAGCGCAAAAAACACTGACAAGGCACAAAGACACCCCGCTGAGTGTTCTAAAATCTCGTTTACACTGGAACCCCGATTTTCAACCTTTTAAAACAACCTATAAGACCGATCGCACACGATGGTGTTTCTGTCAATAACGGTGTTCCTATCAATACAAACTATTTAGTCCCTTCCCGAAACTCCTCCCGCCGGAGGATTGGGGCGGGGCGAGGTTTTCACAAGTTAAATATAAAGTAAACATAGGCCGCAGCCAAAAGTCGCAGCAGGGCTGGAGTGGATAAACCTAATTCACAGAACTGCAGCTCACCTTTTACTTGGTCTTGCTTACTTTAATTAAATGAAATAAAGTTAGAGACGGTTATCGTGTGATCAGACGAAGAAAATGTGCCTTTATAACGCACCCCCTCGCGTATGGGGCTTTAAAAGAAATGTTTATACCTGAAGCGGAGAAGAAGAAATGAAGTGTCCCATAAATGTCGTCAACAAGAATCTAAAAATCCTTAGTGTGTTTTATTTTTCGTTTCTTTTAGCTGCTTTCGTCCTCTCTAACGGTTGCACGACAAGCTTTGAAAAAAAGACCACTCCTTGCAAAACCGATGAAGATTGCAAAGAAGGAGAAGGCTGCGCGGAGAGCCTTGGGGTCTGTTTGGAAAAGTGTGACACGGCCGAAGACTGCCCTGATAAGAGCTTTCGGTGCGAAGGGGGTCTGTGTTTCGAAGTAGTTGACGCAAAGTGCAAAGAAGACGGCGACTGCGATTCCCCCGGACCCTGTGAAACTTTGGAGTCCGCCGAATGTGTTGAAGGCGAGTGTTTATACTCGGAGCTTGTCTGTGACGATCCCCCTGGGAGAGAATGTGTAAACAACGACTCGACACTAAGGGTGTATACAAAAACAGGGATATGCGACCCGGAGATGGGAGAATGCATTTATGATCATACCGACATCCCATGCACCGAGTGCACGGTGAATTGCCTCGAAAATGATCCCTGCCAAGACATCGTATGTGAAAATACAAATGGAGGTTGCCGCATAAACGGAGTGTGCCTGCCCACTTCCCCACCGACATGCCAATATGAAAATGCTCCCGTTAACACGGTTTGTGACCGAGAAGGTTCTGCTGAAGGGGTCGGCGACGGTTACTGCAATGAAGGGATTTGCGGTGATAAGGTACAAATCTCTTGTACACAAAACAGTGAGTGCTCTCCAGGAACTTGCATTGGTGGCTATTGCCGAGATCAGGCCGGGTTGTACGGCACCTGTGATCCAGGCGACACGGAAGACTGCACAAACGGTTTGGAATGTAAGCAAGAGATTTGCTTGAAAGAAAACGGGCAAAGCTGCTCAGCCAATGGTGAATGCACGGATACCTGCATTAACTCTTTGTGCGCCTCTCTCTCCAACGCCTCCGGCCCTTGTGACTCCGGAAACGGAGGAGACGATGACGACTGTGCTGCAGGGCTTTTTTGTAACGACGGCGTCTGTGAAACAAGCCCGTCGTGCACTCAAAACTCAGAATGTTCCGGTGACAACACATGCATTGGAGGTTATTGCCGAGCGCAGGCTTCAACCGGAGGGACATGTGATATTGGAGACGATGCCGACTGTGTGACGGGGAATATTTGTGACAGCGGAGTCTGTTTGCTCCAAAACGGGCAAACCTGCACATCCAACTCAAGCTGCGCCAACGTCTGTATAAATGGTATCTGCAGCTCTAAAAGCGACACCGGAGGTATTTGTGATACAGACGATCTTGGGGCGGATTGTCTCGAAGGCCACATGTGCTCGGCAAGCAAATGCCGCCTTCTGGACGGAGAGACAGGCTGTACAGCAGATGCAGATTGCCTAAACACTTGCATACAGGGAACCTGCGGTCCACTCGTGGGCTTGGGAGGTGTCTGTGACAGCCCCGGAGATTGTTCGGGTGGGCTCCAATGCTACAACGGATACTGCCTTTTGGAAAACGGTCAGTCGTGTAACGAGAACTCCGAATGCGTAAACACATGTATTCTCAACCTATGCTCCAGTCAGTCCTCCACCACCGGCTATTGCGACAGCGGCGACGACGATGATTGTTTGCCTGGTCATGAATGTGTAGGCTCACAGTGTCTCCTGGGAAACGGGCGCACTTGTACAAACAACGCCCAGTGCATAAACACATGTATCGCGGGCGAATGCAATTACCGGGCGGACACTCTGGAGTATTGCGACAGCGGCGACGACGATGATTGTGTACCGGGACACCTGTGCACCGGCTCTAAGTGTAGGCTGACCGAAGGCCAAAACTGCAACGAAAACGACGAATGCGTGGAAGTATGCATAAATGGTATCTGCTCTGGGCTTGCGGGGGTAGGTTCCGCCTGTGATGAGCATGCAGACTGTGAGCCCGGCCTCCCCTGTGTGTGGGATTCATGCAAAAATAACGGGGTTTGGCATATAAGGGTGACCGGGGACAGTGCTGGAGGCGGTGGCGGAAACAGTCTCTCGGGGTGGAACATTGTAGATGATCTTGGGGCTTACATAGCAGAGGTCTCCGGCGGGACCTCTCAGCCATTGTACCATTCGATAGATTGGATGGAAAAACTAACAGACGGCGTCTTGCCGGGAGAGTTTTTCTCCCTTAAAGGTGATGAAGGCAGCGCGGCGGTCTCACGCACATTTAAGTTTTTTGATGGGTTTGAGAGTGAAATTCAATCCTTAACAGTTGGGCCGGTGGATACAGGATGGATTGTGCGGAACTTCTCTTCTGATCGAGATAATTGGGTTCGTTTCCACTATGAAAATGATACGGTGAGCTATATGCAACGATACAAACCCATTGTTTCTATACTGGTTGAAGGCAATTCAACCAGCGGAGGAGGAAGCGGCTTGGACGGTTATTTTGAAGTCGGAAACATGGGAGAAAACCTGGGGCAACTCTCGCCTGGAACCTCCGGCAATTTGTACAGCATTACCCACTGGGAGGTAGACCTGACAAATTGGATATATGACGACATGAGCTTCGCCCTGGTAGGGGATGAAGGGAGCTCAGCGACAGATCGGACTTTTACTTTC
>JAABSF010000219.1 GCA_011390535.1 Deltaproteobacteria bacterium
CCTGTGTCGACGGCACAGTAATTTCGGTAAAAATATAATCGTATATATCGCCTTCTCCGAGGCTCGCATCAGGGCAACAATCATTACACCAAAAAGGGTCTTCAAAGGTGTTGCAGATACCGTCTTCGTTGCAAGGTTGAGCCTCGTTGCAAAACCACTCTTCAGCACACTCCGGGTCTTCGCAATCGGTTAAACCATTGTCGTCGTCATCCAACCCGCTGTCGCAGATTTCAACAGGTGCGCAAGCGGGATGATCCTCACAGTCAGGGTCTTCACAGTCGGTCAGCCCGTCACCGTCTTCGTCTATCCCGCTGTCGCAGATCTCGTCGTGTTCTTCTTCTTCCACTACATCGAAAGAGTAATTGCATGTCAGCAAAACCAGAGAAGCAACGGCGCAAACAAAAGGAAAGAACCTTTTAAGGTATGTTCTGCAGAAAGCCTTTTCCATTACAGCGCTTTTTATCAAGGGCATGACTTTTGAAGTCTTTCTTTTTATCGTTCTAAAAACAGGGTAGACCTAATATCCATTTTAGCCCACAAGGGATAAAATACAAAGATCAAACCTGTTTGCGAAAAAGAAGGGCACTTCACCGATAATATAAGCGCCTCTGATTTCGGGAAAAATGGGAAGAGTAGAAATTAAAGTTCAAACAAGTGAATGCGCTGACGACGTAACAGACGATCAGGTTTAATAGGACAGATCGATTGGAGAGATTGTGTCTATAATGTCTTCGTAGTCATCGAACCAGTAGGCTTCGGGGTTTCTTTTACAGATAAAAACTTTCCCGCTGTCGTCCGGATCCGCTGCTCTGTGGATACGAAAGATTGTGTTTTCTTCGGTCATGGCCACTACTTCGATCTTCCCGTCGGAATGAGACATGGTAAGTTTGGCTCTCTTTCCCAGCCCTGAGCACATCCCTCGCGCCGTCTGGAATACGTGAAAGGCTTCTTCCACCGGGATAGCGTAAGTTAGATTTCCTGTGGTTGGTCTGCACAAGAAGACGTAATAAGGAGGTACACCCATATATGACAAAGTGTTGAACAATTCGCCTAAAACCTTTGGTTCGTCGTTGATTCCCCGGAGTAACGGCGTCTGGTTACAGAGAATCCCTCCAGCCTTAATAAGCATATCACACGCTTTCAGGCTGACATCCGTGATCTCTTTGGGGTGAGAGAAGTGAAGCATGAAATAGATTCTTTTATCCTTAAGAGAATGTTTTTTTACCATTTCCAGCAGAGTAGGATCGTTGATTACTCGATATGGATCGTAAGAGAGCAATTTGGTGCCGAGTCGGATGATCTTTACGTTGGGTATCTCTCTTAGGTTGCTTATGAGATTTTCGAGTTTTTCCGTTGAGAGCATGAGCGCGTCACCGCCGGTGATGAGCACATTGTTGATCTCGCTATGCTCTCGAATATATTGAAAGGCAGTTTCATAATCCCTTAGCACCTCTTTTTGTTCAGGGTGGATAAACAGCCTTTTTCGGAAACAATACCTGCAATATCCCCCGCAGGAATCGCTGGCCAGAACCACCGTAGTGCTTCGATATTTATGCTGAAGCCCAGGTATTATTGAATATTTCTTTTCATTGGAGGCGTCCAATTCGCCCCACTTTTGCAGCTCTTCCCGGCAGGGTATAATGATCCTTTTTATGGGGTCGTTGGGATCTTCCCAGTCGATCAAGGACAGGTAGTAATCATTTGATTTAAACTCATACTTTTCCAAAACTTGGTTCATGTTTTCCAAGTCTTTTGCTTCTATTTCTTCTATCTCTCTTATGTCATTTACGTAACGAGGTTCGGCCATCTGCGCTCCTTTAATTTTTGTGATTTGTTTATACGATTTTGTGACGTTTGTTTAATGCAACTTGTTTGCCCCCCTTTTCCCTCGAAAGGGAAATTTTCTTTTATTCGAGTATACTCACATTAACCTTTTGGTGCAACCACTGGGAGCCGGGATTATTTCCTGCCGACATTTTGGTTAGCTCCCATTGTCAATATCTTACCGTTTACCATTTATCATTTATCATGAAGAGCATTTAAGGGATCGGCCTGGTTGGAGCTTCGGCAACGGGTCCTCGGTTTGTGGGTTGGACTCTTTGGGTGTTTTGTGACATGTTTTTTTCTTGTTTGAAGGTGTTTTGTTGAGGTAATGCTTTTATTGTTGGTTTTGGATCTGGTTACGTGTTTTATGGTTGCATGTCTTTGGATATGAAAATCCAAAGCGTTGCTGGAAATGAAGTAGCGCTTAGGTTTTTTCATGAACTTCAGAGAACAGTAGGAGCTTAATGAATACAGATAGGATGAAACAGAGAATTGAACGGTTTGTTGATGGGGTCAGGTCTCTTGGGAACTGGGGTCTTTTATGTGTGGATACAACCGTATTGGGGACCAGCACGATCTTGATCAGCTTTTTAGATGAGGATGGTTTTCGTACGGATCATGTTGGGCGTTTGTGGTCCAGGATCAATTTGAAATCCACGGGGATCGAAGTGGATGTAGAAGGGCGGGATAACTTGGATCCTGAATCGCCTTACGTCATAATGGTAAATCATTCCAGCTTGCTGGATATTTTTGTCATTTATGATGCGTTGCCCCGTCAGATCAGGTGGGTGATGAAGTCAGAGTTGAGAAAGGTGCCGATTTTTGGTTTCGCGTGTGAAAAGATGGGCCATGTTTATGTTGAAAGGGGGAGCGGAGAGTCGGCGAGGGAATCCATGCGAAATGCTGCACGTAAAGTAGCGGCTGGAGCTTCGGTTGTTTTTTTTCCGGAAGGTACGAGAAATAATGGCGTTGATCTACTACCGTTTAAAAAAGGTGGCTTTAGGCTCGCGATTCAGGCTGAAGTGCCGATAGTTCCGGTTGTGATCCACGGAACATCGGATCTAATGCCTTCTGGTGATTGGGTGTGTAAGAAAGGAAGGATAAAGGTTAATATTTTAAAGCCCATTTCCACTAAAGGCATGACTTTTGACCATCTTCCGGATTTAATGGCCGAAACCCGCGAGGTTATGGAGGGGGAGTTGAAGGGCAAATGTGTAGATGAATGAGTGGTGGGGGGATAGAAGATAGGAAAGGATAGGTGGGCACCTTTTATTCGAATGTTATCGGTTTTGCCTTTTTTTTTTGTCTCGATTTTGTATAAAGCAGACCAGAGACCAGCATACGCACACAGCAAGCATAAGCAGAGGATATAGATGTCGGAAGAAAAAGAATTGGTGAAAGAATTCAAAGCTTACGTCAAGCGGTTTGATGAAGAGATCGGCGTAAAGGACTTTGGAGAATTCGGGACTTGGAACGGAAAGCTTATAAAGAAGCTTAAGTATGACGAGTTTGCGAGCAAGTGGAAAGAATATCGACAACTGGATGTTCTTTATACAGGTATTTTAGAGCGCGGTGATACAGTTAATGATGTGGTCTTGAAGTCACTGCGTGACTGTGCAGCGGAGTTGTTGGTGAAGATAGAATAGTCAAATCTTTTCTGAAGAGGAAGAGCCAAAACTAAAGCTCTTTTTTTTATCGGATAGAGGACGTGTTCGGAGTATCACTTTTTTTTAAGACCTTTTTACTCACCTTTCTTCAAGTTTCAGCTACCACCCCAATAAAAAAGACGAGTGAAGCCTCACTATCTTACGCATTGCGCCGGTATGCTTCAGGTCCTTCCGGTTCCATCCGGAGTTGGGTGAAGGGGCTGCTTGTTTTTTCGGCGTGGCGGTCCATTTCCGGGGTTGCGCAGCAGTGTTCAGGGCCACATTTACCCCAAGTTTCGAGTTTTCTTTGGTTTAGAAGAGAATATGAAGGAGAGTTATGGAATATCTAATTCTGGCCATCAACGCGATACTCGTTGGAAACTTGGTTTTGGCAAAGTTTTTGGGTATTTGCCCTTTTCTCGGGGTTTCCAAGAAGGTTAGCACGGCCCTTGGGATGTCTGCCGCTGTCACCTTTGTTATGACCCTCGCGGCTGTGGTTGTTTGGGGGGTGAATCGACTTGTGCTGGTTCCATTGAGTTTGGAATACCTCAGGATCATCGCGTTTATTTTGGTTATCGCATCTCTTGTGCAGCTCACTGAAATGGTACTGCAGAAGTTCTCTCCTGCTTTGTATGACTCCTTGGGGATTTATTTGCCTTTGATAACAACTAATTGCGCCATACTTGGGGTCGCGGTGTTGAACGTGGATTTCGGCCGGGGGTTGGTTGCTACAGTAGTCTACAGTTTCTCTGCAGCGATCGGGTTTACCGTGGCATTGCTTTTGTTTGCAGGTATCCGTGAGCGTTTGGAGACATCGGATATACCCGAGGCCTTTGAAGGGGCGGCTACCGCCCTCATAACAGCAGGCATCCTGTCTTTGGCGTTTATGGGCTTTGCAGGCCTTGTTCCTGGTTGAGGTTACTATGAGTTTTGCTATAGCCGTTATTGTTATGATGTGTCTAGGGGCGGTTGCCGGAGCCGGTCTGGCGGTGGCCTATCGCTTTTTTGGTGTAAGGGAAGATCCGCGTATAGAGAATATATGCGACGTTTTGCCCGGCGCCAACTGCGGTGCTTGCGGATATCCGGGCTGCAGGGAATATGCAAAAGCAATATTGACAGGCAAAGATATTTGTCTTTGTCCGGCCGGCGGGAATGAAACCACTCAAAAAATCGCCGAGATACTTGGTGTTGAAGCTGAGGAGATGATCTCGAAAGTGGCAGTGGTTCGGTGTGCGGGAACTTTTGATGTGACTTCTTGGCGCTCCGAGTATAGAGGTGTTGAGGATTGTGGAGCGGCTCAGCTCGTGCAGTCCGGGCCGACGGCTTGTTACATGGGTTGCCTTGGGTTTGGAACATGTGCTGATATTTGCCCTGAGGATTGTATTACAGTTGAAAAAGGGGTGGCCATCGTTGATATGCAGCGGTGCACAGGGTGTGGCCTATGTGTAAAAGAATGCCCAAGAGGCATTATCGAGCTGGTTCCCAGGGAGCGTAAAGTTCATGTGCTTTGTTCTAATCATCAAGCGGGTAAGCAGGTTCGTAGTTTGTGCAAGGTGGGATGCACTGCATGTAAGCTTTGCGCAAAGAGCTCTGAATGGTTTGTGGTGGAAAATAATTTGGCCGATGTGAAAGAAGGTATCGGAAAAGGTGGTGGGGAAGCTGCTCTGGTCTGTCCTACAGGAACTATCGTGGATTTGGATCAATTTTCCATCAGAGATCTTGTGTGTGATCCTGAAGTCAGAAAAGAGCTCAAAAAGCTCCAAAAAGAGCACAAGAAAAAGCAGAGAGATGCCAGGGAAGCGAAGAAGAAGAAGGTGAAAGAATCATCCGAGGCGGTGGAAAAATCTGAGAAAGTTGTGAACGATAAGAGCGATAAGAACGATAAAAGCGATCAGAAAGATAAGAGCGATCAGAACGATAAAAGCGATCAGAACGATAAGAACGATAAGAAAAAAACTGTTGGCATGGAGAGCGCTGAGAAAGAGGAGGCT
>JAABSF010000220.1 GCA_011390535.1 Deltaproteobacteria bacterium
TACGGCCTCTTCGTGCTCTCCCTTCACCTTCTCCAGCTCTTCACTGTGCTCCCTCTTCAACCCTTCTACGGCCTCTTTGTGCTCTCCCTTTAGAGAAGCAACCTCTTTCTCTTTGGCTTCAAGAGTTTCCTGGATGGCCGCTTTGGCCGTGGCCAGCTCACTCTCCAGGGCGGCTTTTTCTTGCTCAAAAGATTCGCGCAATGTCTCCAGCTCTTTTTGGAGAGCTTGGTTATCTTCCTGGGCTTTCTGGAGGTTCTCTTTCAGAGAGCTGCATTCTTTTTCAAGATTCCCAGCCTTTTCCTGAACTTCAAACTTATCCCGTTCAACAACTAGTAAATTTTCATCAAGCTCTTGTTTTGTTCGTTCAAGTTTCCTTATAGCTTCTTTTTTATCCAGTATGTCCCGTTCTTTAGCGTCAAGGGTCTCATTCAAATCCAAAACCTGACGCTCTTTCTTGTTTATAACCTCTCTCAGGTTTAAAAACTCTCGTTCACGGCTGATTGAGCTCTCCGAACCCTCACCACCCTTTGAAGAAAGAGCCTCTTGGAGCTTTTTTTCCAGCTCGTCACGCTCCTTTTTCAAGCTCTCCATTTGAGCAAAGAGTTCTTCCGGAACATCTTTTTTAGGCTCAGCCGATTCTTCGGCAACGGAAGCTTCTTCTTCAGTGCTCACATCTTCCACAACCTCGTCCAACCCAAGATCCAGCATGTCTTCATCTAAAGACACCTCCTCCTCCGAAACCTCCTCTTCTTCAACAGAGTCATCATCTACTTCGAAAGAGTCTGCGTCGAAATCTTCGATCTCTAGATCTTCGAGCTCCTCCTCTTCAACAGAAGAGTCGTCCACCATCATGTCCCCTTCTTCCACCTCCAAGGAAGCAAAAGCGGCGTCTGTCTCAACATCCAGATCAGGATCTTCCTCTACAACCTCGCTCTCACTCACAGGTGTTTCAGGAGTCTCATCAGAAGCATCGCTCCCGGTTTCCAGATCAAAAACCCCTCCCACTTTTTCGAGAAACAACTCTTTAGAAAAACCATCATCTTTTAAAATATACTCATCAGCCCTTGTCTTAAGCTTTTTGTGCTGTTCGAAAGTCTCCGGAGTAGCTTCTGCAGACATAATAACCAAAGGCACTTTTTTCAGTGTCTTGTTTTTTTTGAGCTTATTACAAACGGCATACCCACTCATCTTGGGCAACTCTACGCACAAAACTATCAAGTCCGGAGGCGCTTCCTTTGCCCGCGCCAAACCGGCGGCACCATCACCAATGATCTCAGAATCAAATCCATAGGGTCCCAGCATACTCTGAAGAGAAGCTGCAAACGACTGATCGCTCTCGATTATCAGCACCTTTTTGGAACTCATCGACGGGCCTTTCTATTAATAGTTTTTTTCTGTTTTGGAAATATCAGATCCATCATTTCATAGATCTTCAAGAATCTTCGGAACCTGGACCCTCAACAAGAATCGGCACTTGCCGAAATTGCCGCCAGGGGCCAGCGCAACTGCAACAAAGTATTCCGGTGTCAACAATCTCAATACTAGAGTTAACTTTTCAGCCTTTATTGTTACCTCTTCCATGCCCCCCACCTCTAATATCTCCGCCGCCTTAAGCATCTGAGTCATAACAAAAGAAAACTCCATTCCAATAGTTTTAATATCTATCGGATTGTCAACATCCGGCTTTGAATACTGATCAACTGATATGCCGTCAAACCCCATTAAAAGAGCGGCCAACCCTCCTTCAACGTTGTCTACCAGCTTTCGGAGGTGCTTTGTGAACATAAACTCTCCTGGTACTTTTTCTATATCGGTTCCTTCTATTCCTCAGGACGAACCTCATAGGTCGACTCTGCAGGACAAACCCAATCTTGACCACTCACACAACAATCCAGACGATCATCTTGTGCCGGATTACACTCATTCCCGGTCGCAGGATCTTCAGGTATGCCGGGAGAGCTACAGTCTCCTAAATTTTTTATCAGACACCCATTACATATCTTGATGGGGAACGTCATAGAGCTCGATTTGATAGTGGTTCGTCCGCGTTTTGAAACCATTTTGATTTTCACGTTGGCATACTCAGTTCCGTTCTCAGGTATATTACCGGCTATCATCTCCACTATTTGTGGAGGTATAACCATAACAGAGACCGCACGCATTTCTCCAGGACAAATTGTAACCGCAGTGGAAACCTTGTACTTCATTAGATCCCCATCCACATCACCACCGGCGTTGCCCAAATCCAAATCAACCTCAGCCTCTTTCACTGTCAGACAATTATGCTCTATCTGCCCGGTGCTGGTGTCCGCTGTGGAAATCAAATTGTTCTGTAGCAACGGAAACATATAATAACCCGCCGGTTGTCCTGCACCTGTGTACCATAACACATCCAAAGTTCCTTGCGGTCTGTGATTGCCGGAAATCGAACTTTCCACAGTGCACCCGGCACCCGGAATCTGATTCTGCAGAATTATCAATGAAGCACTATTATCCTGGCAACCCAAAGCACACAAAAGAAGACTTACTATTACAAGCGATCCAAGTTCTTTCATAACATCACCTCCCAACTTCCTTCTCCTCCACTTTACCTTGTTTTATCACCCGAGGGGTAATAAAAATTAACACTTCAGAACGTTCGTCGGACTGTCTCTTCTTTTTGAATAGCCATCCGATCACCGGGATGTCCGCAATCCATGGCACCTTCGAATACGCCACAGCAGTCGTTCTAGAGTATATTCCACCAATTACGGCAGTATCACCATCAGGTATCAGCATCTCAGATTGCGCCGACTTTTTCAATATGGTGGGATCCCCACGAGCACCGGTGTTGACAAAATCCGGTTCATTTTTCGTAACACTCATCTTGAGCCTAACCCGCCCATCGGCTGTTACATGGGGCGTGACGGTTAAACCAAGATTCGCTTCTTCGAACATGGTGTTTACACCCTGCGCAGAGACGACACTAATAGGAATCCTTACACCTTGTTCTATCTTTGCCTCCACATTGTCGAGGGTTGTAATCTTGGGAGCAGATATTATCCTGACTTGCCCTGTCTCTTCCATAGCGGAGAGTCTCAGGTTTATATTGGCGACATTGCCGAGGGTCCCCAGGCTCAAGCCCAGCGCTCCGCCCTGTCCCGTCCCTGTCGTTGCAGGTAAATTAACGGCATAACCCGGATTCGTAGCGCCGGCACCCATCAACCCACCTGTCTGTGTAACATCGTCAACCGACCCTCCCGCTGCACCAATTGAAAAGGGAAACATGAGACCTGTCGGGGCGCCTGTGGCAGGTGAAGCCAACACTGATCCGCCCCACTGAACGCCGACCTCTCTTAAAAAGGAAGACCGGGCCTCTACAATTCGGGCCTCGATTAACACTTGCGGAGTCGGCGTGTCCAGAGTGCTCACCAGCTTCCTGGCGATCTCGATGTTATCCATAACATCTCTAATAATAATTGTGTTAGTGCGTTTATTGGATGACACGTTGCCCCGCTTTGAGAGCGCGTTTGTCTCCAATTGTTTGGCCACCTGATCGGCATCCGCATAGCTCAACCTAAGAACACGCATCACTACCGGCTGCTCTTTCTTTTTGATTTGTTGTGCTTGTCGGATATCTTCCAGCTCTTTTCTTATTTCATCCATTCTTGCGATACGGATTATCCTCGGTCCTTCCCAGACCAACCCCAAGTTTTTGGATCGCAAAACAACTTCCAAAGCTCGTCCGACTCTCACATTAACCATCCGGATGGTCACTCGCCCGGAAACATCATCAGGAACAACGATGTTTTTCCGCCAAACCTGCCCGATGAGTCTCAATACATTGTGGAGATCAGCATCTTTGAAATCCATGTCCACACGCGGACCCAAATTACGTCCTCTTACAGAATACTTTGTTCTTAAGTCACGACGTCTTCTGCGTGGATTAACGCTTCGCCCTCTTGCACTGTAACCGCTGACCCTGGATGAAGAGACCTCTACATCAGCACCTGGTGGTACTTTTTTATTCGCAGCCGCCAATCGTTCACGCCATTGGCGTCTGGAACCCTTGACGAAATCAACCCAAAGAAATTTTCCCTGACGGTTGATTCGAAAACGAGCAGGCTCCTTTAACTTCATGAGCAGATCCACAGCTCCACGATTCCGCCTGTTCTTGAATGTGCTGACCACCTCCACAGGACCTCTGAATGCAGATGTATCCAAGCTGCGCTCTAGTTTTCCGGGCACATCGACTCCATAAAGCCTCAAGAGAACCTTTCGCTGTTTGGCTCGCTGAATATTGTAGTCGAACTTACCAGACACTTTCAGCACTACACGGTGGGTTTCGCCGGTATCACGAAAATCTACCGATTCAACCCTGGCGGTTATTTTACTTTTACTATCTCTGTCTTTCTTTGCCGCCTCCGATGGTTGAGCCCTCTTTGCAGATCTAGTGCTCGCGAGCTTGGCACCGGCCTGGGCAAGCTTTCGCTCAAGCGTCTTCCTCTTTTGCTCGAGCTTTTTACCCACCTTCTCTTCTCTGCTCTTTCGTTCTCGCAATCGTTTAAGCTCCGCCCGAACAGCTTTAATCTTGTTTCTCACATGCAGGCGTTTGTTCCCCAACTCCGACATCTCTCTTTTTTCCTGTCGTAGCTCTTGTTTTATGCGCTTCATCCGGGCTTTTAAGTTTTTCCCTTGACTTCTCAGTTCGCTCAGCTTCCGGCTCTCAGCCCTCCTCTCCGCCTCCAATCTTCTAACGGTCTGCTGCTCTTTCTTCTTCCTCTTCAGCGTAAGAGCCAACTGCTTTCTTGCAACAGCAACGTGTTTTTCGGCATTTTCTTTTCTGCGGTTGGCGCTCTCCAATTCTTTACGAGCTTCCGACAACTGGACATTTAATCTTCTTGCTTCTTTTCGAGCCTGTTCATATTTCTTTGTCACAGAGCCCAATGTCGAAGAAGCTTTATTTTTGCTCTGCCTAAGTCCAGCCACCTTTTTTTCAAGCTCTCTTATCTCGCGCTTCCTTGTCCTGGAGAGTCTACGCCACTCACTCCGAGCCTTTCTTCGTTCTTTAACAGTGCCCGTCCTTGCAGCACGCTGAGCTTCATGCTTTTCATTGGAGAGTGTTTCTTTAAGCTTCCGAAGCCGCTTTATTTGATGTTCGAGACCACGATTAAATTCCTGCAACCGCTCACGAGCATTTCTGGCTCTTTCGGCCAAGCGCTCTTCTTTCAATCGAGCTCGTTTTGCTTTTTCGGCCCTCTGAACTTCTTCTTTCAGTGCCTTACGAAGCTTGGCTACATTAGACTGCAGCTTAATCAAAGCACCTTTAAGTTTCTGCTGTTTTTTCTCTTCTCCACGGCTGACCTCCAAAAGGCGGCGATGTCGCTCCATAAGCACTGAAATCTTTTTCTCCAGCTCTTGCTTTTGTTTCAATGCAGAGGTTTGCTTTCTGGCAGCGTTTCTCGC
>JAABSF010000221.1 GCA_011390535.1 Deltaproteobacteria bacterium
AGTTCGCCCGGTCGCTGTCAAGGTTCACGCAGTTTCCGCTGCAGTCTTCCAGCCCCGCCTGACAGGAAAGCTCGCAACTCCCCGCAGAGCACACCTCTCCATCTTCGCAGGTATTCCCACACTCGCCGCAGTTCGCCCGGTCGCTGTCAAGGTTCACGCAGTTTCCGCTGCAGTCTTCCAGCCCGGCCTGACAGGAAAGCTCGCAACTCCCCGCAGAGCACACCTCTCCCGTTTCACAAGCGATGTCACATCCCCCGCAATTGCTTGGGTCGGTCAAAGGATCGATACACTCTCCCTGACATTCCATAAGTGGCTCCGTACATTCACCTATAGAACTGCCGCTATCACCACAACCGGCTACTGTACCAACAACAAATACGGTGAGAGCTAGAAGCTTCAGCACTTTTTTCCCTCTGTTCTTTTTTTCCATTAGATTCTTCCACTGTTCAGTTCTTTGCATTTTCTTAACTCCTTTTTCTCAAGTGTTTCCCAATGCCGCCTAACAGTTTTGTTAGATTGTTTCAGAATAGGAGAGCTATATTGCAAAACTCGAACCAATCCGTGTCGCAAAGAGAGTTGAAAAGAAAAATCTCATTTAAGGTGCAAATAATGGGGGTTTTTTATGAGAAGGTTTTAATGTAACGACTTCGAAGATGGTGGAATGTGAATCGTTGTACATTTTTGTCCACTTATTGGGAAAGAAAGAACAAATATGTTCTGATACTACCCTTCTAAATCCTACCACTTTGGAGATCGGAGAAAAAATGTGGTTCAGAGCATTTTTTCTCAAAATTCACGCAACATCTGATTCCCAAAGCCGATAACAGGGGTGAATTCGATAAAAAAATGTGCTCCCACAGTGCCCAAAAAACCGGCAGTGGCGGCGTCAAAAAAGCTCAAACATACTGAAAACACACGGAAAACAACGGAAAACATACGGAAAACAAAGGAGAAATAAAATGATGTCCCAAACAAACTCCACCCCCTCCATTCGCCACACCCAACCTTACACCTTTACCGCCCAACCCCCGCAGCCCGCCATGGCAGCGCGGGCCACCGTGGCGTCTTCCCATAACACTCCTTCTAAAACGACACCCCTCGACGAGACACACACCGCCAAAAAGGGAGCTGCCTTGAACAAAACGGCTGTCTTCACAATCAGCGCTCTCGTAGTGGTCAAGCTACTCGCTGATCTCCAAGGCTGGTGGCTCCTGCCCATCTTAGAGACCTTCCTCAAAAGAGAGATGATGGATTTCTACCAAAAGGCCTCTGGTATGATCGTCCCGTTCCTCACAGCGCTGGCGGTGGGCGCCATGTTTCTTTTCAACAAGAGCCGAAGCTGGCTCGTGGCTGCCGCTCTCTATGCGATCTCCGCTGTGGCAGGCGTCCTTCCCCTCCTGGGAGAAACGACGCCCACGGTCAGCATGCTTGGATCCGCATGTTGGCTGGGGGCCAACATCTCCCTGGTGGCGGCTCTCTTCTTGAATATCAACGATGGCCACCGGGTGATCGGCAAAACGGCTGCGGTGGCGCTGATTGTAACCACAGGGACCACCCTCATTCTTGCCGCTCTCTTTTACATCAATTCCATTACCACAGGCCTCAGCCTCTACGCCGAACCACAGGTCACCCAATTCTCCGTGGTTTTGATCCACAACATCTGGACGGCTGTCCAAACCGTAACCGCAGTGCTCATCGGAGCCTTCTTGCTCACGGTTGTCCGCAAAACACAAAAAACCGGAAAGGCTCATGAGACCCACACTTCCCATGGCAACGCCCAGGAGTTGGGAGAGTCAAAACAAAAAAGCTCTCTGCTGTCCATCTGTGGTGGCGCCGGCGCTCTCTTGGCCGCTGTTGGTGTAGCCATACAGGCACAAACTCTCGTCTCAAACGTTGGCCTGAACTTTGACTGGAATCTCTATGGAGGAATCAACGAACCCATCCGGAAGCTGGTGCTCTTCGGTCAAATCCCCGCTCTCCTCGGGTTCCTGCTCTTCGGGTTTGGCTACTGGGCCCACAGCCGGAAAAACGGCGGTGTCCAAGGATACGCTGCCGCCCTCACCGTCTGGGCTCAGGTCCTCTTGGTCGGAGGCCTCCTCTTCTCCCAAGGCCCGACTGCCATGATTCATCGGATGAGCGCCGGGTGGGTGAGCATCGCGATCCTTGCCACCACCGGGCTCGCCGCTCTCGCCGGGGCGCTGTCCTTCCTCTCCACAAGAAAAACAGCTAAAGCCGCTTCAGCAGAGGCTTCGGATATGTCAACCGACAGAGACGCCTCCTCAAAGCTCGCTCTCACCACCGCCATATTGCTCGTCTCGAGCGTGGCAGCGGGTGCGTTTGTGGCCTTTGGTTTGAATAGCGTCACAAGCGCCCTCCTGGGGACCGAAGATCTATCCCTGAAGCTCAAGATGATGGCCAAACCCCTCCTTTTCGTCGGGTGCTTTGCCCTGATACTCGCTGGGCTCCACCACCTCGCCAACACCAAAAAGACCTCCGAGACCACCACCGCCTTGTAAGGCGAAATCTCTCCGAACTCCTCTCGGAAGCAGCAAGGAGGCGAAGCCGGAGGGCTGCGGGTAGAATCCAAAGTGACCGCAGGCGGGCCGTTGGTTATCTTGTATTCCGATGATCTCGAAAAGACACTTGCCGGGGTTCAGGACGCCGGGGCGTAATCACCAAAGAGATCTTCAACTTTCCCGGTGGCCGACGATTCCACTTCAGGGATCCGAGCGGCAACGAACTCGCAGTGTGGTCTCCTTGAATGAACCGAAGGTCTTCTAAATCAGATGCCTCGACAGCAGCGTCGGCCGACGTGGATTGGACGGTCACGGTAACCGAACCCCTTCCCGATTGTCCCAGTGTCAAGACAGGTTGGGAGAAGATCGCGACTCAGACAAAGTGGAGCGAGTGGAGGTCGGAAAGCAAGCTGAGGACCAAGAACGTCACCACCTCGGTGGTACCCCCGGCCACGGAGCCCCTCCAGGCGGGCGACAAATACGTAGTGAAGGTTGGACCGTTTATGAAGATCCGCTGTTGTGTTCTCGAGTCTTCGTCTACCTCCGCGGGCGAGGACGAGGAGATGGTCTTTGATGCAAAAGGCTTGGCGCTGGGAGGGATAGTCAGAGCCCGCTTTCGTTTCACGATCTTCAGGAATGATGATGGTATGGTTACAGCCCGCGCGCAAGAGAAGATCGTATCGTTACCGTTCTTTTTACCAGCCAAGGAGATCCTCGAGAGCGAGCACAGGCAAACCTTTAGAGACCTGAACCGGAGCTTCCTTACCCAACCTGGTAGTAGTTCTAATTCAAATTTCTTTGACCGCAGATCCACAAGCGGCGACCGGTCATGATTCCCTCTCAATTGAATCCGGTAGGAAGTGAGAGCAGAGCTATCTTCATAGTATCTTCATAGTAGCCAACTCGATCCAAGCGACGGGGATCACATCCACTGAACACAAGTCTAATCTGTCCCGATCCACACGACGACCACTCCCCAGCCTTCAGACCGGCATTTCCAAGGCAGAACCCCACACGTCGACAAGGGTTCAAAACCGGACCGAACGAAAGTTGCCCTTGCGGCAGCGGCGAAAAGCTCTTTCAGACACACTGGAAAAATACTAATATATTTTGAAAAGGACAAAAAGGGCCAAAATTCCGAAAAAACCGAAAATTCCGCCTTGCTTCGGGTGCTGTCAGCCGAGTACCCAAAATTTTCCTTGTCACTCGTTATACGATTGACACCTGTAACAGGATAGGTTACGATGCACTGCATGATCCGGAGCTTCAGGCATAAGGGCCTTAGGAGCTTTTTCGAAACGGGAAATGTTTCGGGAATCCAGGCGTCTCATTCAAAAAGACTCCGTCTCATACTCGGCCGACTTAATGCCGCTAAGCAGCCACAGGATATGAACCTTCCCGGCCTGCGGCTCCAAGAACTCAAAGGAGACCGTTCCTGTACTTGGGCAGTAAATGTCAGTGGGAATTGGAGAGTCACCTTTCGGTTCGATGGCGAGGATGCCGAAAAAGTGGACTATGAAGACTACCATTGAGGTGTTGCCATGATTATGCACAATCCTCCGCATCCGGGCGAAGTAATTCGTGAACTCTGCCTGGAGCCTCTCGGTCTTTCAGTTACTGAAGCAGCAAAGGCTTTGGGTGTGACTCGAAAGACTTTGAGTGCCATTCTTAATGGGCGTGCCGGAATCAGCCCCGAAATGGCGATTCGTTTATCCATTGCTTTTGATACAAGTGCTGAAAGTTGGCTGAATCAGCAGACTCAGTATGATCTTTGGAAAGCTGAGCAACACCGTAAGGATCTTCAGGTAAAAAGGCTTGTCTCTGTTTGACGTGTGGGTGGGTGACTGAACCCGACCAGTCCTAAAGAAAGGCTTTTACCACCTGAACAACAGACAGAAAAAAACTCATTGCCAATAGCTGCTTTCAGAATCAGACAAGAGGGAACCGGATTCAACCCCCGATTGGGTCTGTTTTACATCAGGACATTTGTCCTATATGTTTAAGTCATAAGTCATAGAGTCATAGGGTCATAGAGTCATAGTAGGTTAAGACAAATGCAAACAGCCGATCAGATATCCCGGATATTGAATTCCACCATCACAAGCTACAGTGATTGCGATTCAATCATCAGAGAAGGAATACCCTGGGAATCCGTCTCCTCCATTAAAGTGGAATTGCATCTCACCGACGAGGAGCTGGCCGGAATTTTAGATATGAACCCGAGAACACTGTCACGATTACGCTGCTCAAAAAAAAGCCTCTCCACCTCTGCCGGTGACCGCCTTTTTCGTCTCATACGCATTTATGCATTAGCCCGGGAGGTATTTGAAAACAAAGATGGTGCTCGTGACTGGCTTCATAAGCCGCAAGTCGGGTTGGGAAGTCGCATTCCCCTGGATTTTATCAGAACCGAAGCCGGCGCCAGAGAAGTTGAAGATCTTTTGGGCCGCATTGAACACGGCGTAATCTCATAAACACGGCATAATCTCATAAACACGGCGTAATCTCATAAACACGGCGTAATCTCATAAACACGGCATAATCTCATAAACACGGCACAATCTCATAAACACGGCACAATCTCATAAACACGGCATAATCTCATAAACACGGCACAATCTCATAAACACGGCGTAACGCATGATCACGACCTTCCGTTTGGTAAAAAAGAAACATGCATCAGATGGATTTTCGGGGGAAGGTTCGAAGCGCTTCGGTGGACGATGGAATCACAAAGGAAGAGCTGTAGTTTACTTGTCGGATACCCTTTCCTTGGCAGCACTGGAGTTGTTTATTCATCTAGGCCGTGAAGGGCTGCACATACCTTTTCAGTATTTCAAGGTCGAAATCCCCGACCACATCTCCGTTTCCTTTGTAGAGGCTGAAGCTCTTCCGGACAGGTGGC
>JAABSF010000222.1 GCA_011390535.1 Deltaproteobacteria bacterium
GGAGGAAAGTTCCTATGCCGCGCCCTTGGTAATCAGGACTCACTGTGAACGCCACTTCAGCCATGTTTGTTCCACGATCTAAAAACCAGCGGGCGACACAGACAAAATCTTCAG
The DNA here is from genome assembly GCA_011390535.1 of Deltaproteobacteria bacterium. GTDB lineage: Bacteria > Myxococcota_A > Polyangia > HGW-17 > SLPX01 > SLPX01. The sequence goes on from JAABSF010000222.1 coordinate 115, forward strand.
TGCCCTCTTCGCCTACATAGCCGGCCATCGCAAACTTCTCGTCGTAGTCCAGCAAGACCATGGGTTGCGCTTTTTCATGGGTGAAAGTTTTCTGAGTACCCATGAAACGATAGTAAACATCCGTCTCTCGCAATGTATAAAAAAAGCGGCGCAGCTTGTCTTCGTCTGTGTAACCGATGGGCCTGAAATTGATGGTGATCCCATCATTAGTCTTATAAGTCCAACGGTATCTGTCGGGATAACTGACACCGCCGTCTTTGGGGAGCTTTTGATCTTGGTAGACGTATTTGTAGCGCTTTGCTTCCTCCAACAGCCACTCACGATAATTAGGGTGTGCTATATTGATTAAGGCAAGCGCTCTCTCCCGGATGTTTTTCCCGTGGAGATAGGCAATCCCCCATTCAGTGACAACGTAATGAACATCGCCTCTTGTGGTAACAACGCCTGCTCCCGGCGCAAGCAGCGGCACAATCCTGGATACTTCCCCGCCTTTTGCAGTTGAAGGAACAGCGATAATAGGCCTCCCGTTTTTTGAAAGAGCTGCACCACGCATGAAATCAGGTTGCCCACCAAAACCGGAATAAAACGTGTGTCCCAACGAATCAGAGCAGACTTGCCCTGTTAAATCCAACTCCAAACAAGAGTTAATTGCGACCATATCATCATTTCGGGAAATATTGCGTGGATCAGAGACGTAGTCTGTTGGATAAAACTCAAACACAGGGTTATTGTCTATAATGTCGTACATCTCTCGAGTGCCGAGACAAAAAGCGGCCACTACCTTTCCGGGATGAAAGGTTTTCTTTCGGTTGTTAATTACACCTTTTTTGTACAACTCCACAACTCCGTCTGAAAACATCTCTGTATGAACACCAATGTCTCGTTTATCCGTCAGGTGTTTCAGGACCGCATTTGGAATTGAGCCTATTCCGGCTTGTATAGTGGAACCGTGGGGAACCAGACGTGAGACATAAAAACCGATCCGCTCGGCAACCTCGTCAAGTGCGGCAGAGTGATATTCAAGTACCGGCTCGTCTTGTTCTATGATGGCATGGAGCTGATCTACATTTACAAAGCTGTCTCCAAGAGTACGAGGCATGTGCTTATTAACCTGTGCGATAACATAGTCGGCATTTTCCACAGCAGCCTTTACACATTCCACCGACATTCCCAAAGAACAGTTACCAAAAGCATCGGGTGGGGTTACTTGAACCAACGCAACGTCTATGTGAAGCCTCTTAGATTTAATAATCTTCGGAATCTCGGAAAGAAAAATGGGAGTATAATCCGCATCACCCCGGCCTACCGCTTCCCGTGCGGCTTTTCCGATGAAAAAAGTATTCAACCGAAACATTTTCCGGAATTTCTCATCCGTGTACTCTGAGACGTTCAAGGAAATCAGATGCAAAATCTCCGCATCCGTAAGATTCTCGGGAAACTTAGTCAGGCTCTTTACCAAATACTGAGGCTCTGCACATCCGGTGCCTATAAAAATCCGGCGTCCGGGCCTTATCTTCCGGAAAGCTGAGCGAACAGTGCACAGCTTTTTTTCATATTCTTTTTTCTTGGTTTCAAGTCTCCACTCCATTGATAGCCTCCTAAAGTAAAGCGGACCTCATTGAGATCCGGACAAACATGCTCGCCGGGCCACCGAAGCGCTTGCCAGGCAAGGCGCAACTGAGCAGCAGGCGCTGCCTGCGTGCTTTAGTAGGTACGTGAGTAGGCAGCGCAGCGAGACACCGCGTTCCTGTACAAAAATCAGCAAGCTGAATCTCTACAGGCGCGACACCGAGGATGCGCCTCTCAGCGCACCGCAGTTAACACAGCATGGCGCGAGATGGATCGGCAGTCAATGTGTGAGTTTTTAGTTTAACGGCCGTCACAAATCCTCCCAAAAGCCCTAAAGCTCATTTGATGAAAAATTTCTGTTATGCACAAGCTAAATAATTATCCCTGGATATCAAACATGAGTTTTACGGCCATGGATATGGAAGCCAATTTCGAGCGAGCTGAGTCACCCCGAGAGGTCAACACCATGGGCATATCACCACAAAGAATAACACCGGCACATGGTGCCCCGGTCTGTGTAGTGAGGGTTTTGTAAAGTACATTACCGGCATCGATGTCGGGCATCAACAAAATGTCGGCTGTTCCTCTGATCTTGCCCTTGTAACCTTTCTCTGCGGCGATGCCGGGATCCATGGCCACATCAAAAGAGAGAGGCCCTTCCACTAAACAATCTTTACGATCAGCAAACTTCTCCGCTATGCGAGCCGCTTCAATGGAACTTTCAACGCTTGGATTGACTGATTCTATAGCCGAAATGACGGCTACTTTAGGCTGGGCTACATTCAAGCTTTTTGCAACTTTGAGGGCATTTTCCACAATAGCCAATTTCTTTTTTTCGTCGGGATAAGGATTTACCGCCGCATCAGTAACTATCAATAGCTTATTTCGCATGGGGATATCCATAACCACACAATGAGAAATCAGCTGCCCTTTTTTCAACCTCCCGGAGCTCTTCAAATAGCGAAACACTCCCCGCAAGATCTGGTCCGTCTTCATCCGACCTTTCATCAAGACATCGACTTCCCCTCTCTCCATCAAATCGGTGGCCGCTTTAACAGGATCTTCAGTGTCTACGATTCTGTAGTTGACACCATCTAAAATCAGGTCGAAATCATAAGCCATTCTATTTATGGCTTCATAGTCGCCCAAAAGCACGAACTTAGCTATTCTATACCGTCCCTCTTCATTCGCCCGTTTGGCGGCAAGTATCGCGTCTTCGTTTTCGGCACCCACGATTGCAACGGTGGGATCGAAGCGCTCTTTTACAGTCATATAGGTAGCGTCTATGAGGTCATCGAGGGAAACTATCGGGGTGCCGGGATTTCGATAGTACAGCTTCCTTTTGAAGATCGGAGTAGAGAAAAACTCCGCCTCCTTTGATCTCTCTCTGGCGATCTTCTCCCTTGTCTCCACATAATCTTTTAACGAATCACGTTGGTAGTAAGCTCTTATTACCCCCGCGGCCAATGCGTCATTTTCAACATTTCCAGGCAGCTCCACCATCGCATAACGCCCGTTAAGATTGTTTCTAATGGCTTGAACAAGCTCCCGAGATCGAGCAAGACTACCGGTGACAGCGACCAGAGGAGCATATCCTGCTTGCCCGGCCAAATTACAAATCCCCCCGGATACTTTTCGTGCCAAAAAACGAATTAAAAACTGGATCTTCTCACACTGAACCTCACTCGCACCTCGCTTCAAAAAGCTCAAAAGAGCTCTGAAATCATCGGTGCCGGCCAGCGAGAGCAAGCCACCTTTACGATACACCGCACCCTCCAAATCCTGGAGAGTGAAATCTTGTCGCTTGAGGTGATATAAAATTCGATCAGTATCCAACTGTCCACAGCGATTGGTAGACGGAACCCCGGAGTATGCATTCACAACTGAAGCAACCCGTCCGTCTCGATGTGCTGCAAGGGAAATCCCTGCACCAAGATGGGCGGTGATCAAATCCAATTCTTCCGGCTTCTTTCCCAGTATCGATGCCAACAACCGCCAGACAGCTTTGTGATTAAGATAGTGCGCCGCTGTGCCGTCTTTGATGACTGCGGAATACCCTGTCAATCGCTCTTCTAAATCAACCTCATCACAGACCACCGGATCGCTGACCGTAAACAAGAAATCTTTTCCCAAATCTTCGGCAAATCGAGACGCGATCCATATACCCAGATTACTATGATGCTCTATTTTGGCGCTCCTTAGATCATCCAACATCTGAGGAACAACCTCATAGGTGCCGGAATCAACAGGCTTCATAAACCCACCGCGGCAAGCTATTCCAGCGAAGGACTTTAAATCAATACCTTCTTGGTGAGCCCAGTTCCGAATTAGCTCACATCGATAGTCAACGCTGTCCGAATCATCCGGAGAGAGATGTAAAATGGCATCATGAATCAACTCGGTCCCCTCATAATAAGCGACATTGGTGACAGCCATGTGTGGGTTGATGACCAAAAACCGCTTGTCCCCCTTCCTCGCTTCTTGAGCTATCTCATGACCCAAAATCCGCTCTAAAACAAACTTCCCTCTTGCGCGATGACTACGTTCGGTCTTCAGTATCTCTGTCAACACCCTGCCCAGTATTTCGTCGGTGGTCTTTGTCCCTCGACTTTCCCAGAGAGGTGGAACCAAATCATTCAAGGCATTTATTTTGGCGTTTTCAGATTCTCCCTTTAATTCACCAAGCGCTGAGTCCAGCTGCTCACCGGGTTCTCCAAAGATCCCCGCCAAGCTACGCTCTTTCTCTTCCAACAAAGAAAACGCCTCTTGAACGCTCTCGACGGCGTTGATGAGCTTTTTCGTTTTCATGGCTTATCTAGTCTCCCTTGCCTTCAATTAGATCTTTTACTGTTTCAGGATTGGCCAAATAACTCAAATCTTCCGCTGAATCAGCATCTCCCGCCGCAATTCGATTTAACAAACGCCGGACCACCTTACCGCTCTTGGTTCTTGGCAATCCAGAGGAAATAAAGAAACGCCGCGGCACAAAAGTCTCACCCACACGCTCTCTTAAGTAACCTGATAATTCTTTTTCAAACGCAGCCACCTCATTTTCGGACATGCTCCCAGCAGCTGCAGATTCCACCACAAAAGCCACCAGTGAGTCCCCTCCTTCTCCGGCTACTCCCAGCACCGCCACTTCAACGACCTTTGGATGAGATAGAAGAACAGACTCGACCTCTGAAGTTGATACCGAATGTCCCTGAACCTTTACTACGTCATCAAGGCGCCTCATAAACCAAAAAAAGCCATCATCATCTATGCGCATTCCATCATTAGTGGCAAAACATCCCTCAACCCTGTGAAAATAAATCTCCAAAAACCGATCGTCTTTGTTCCATAAAGTCCTCACCATCGAAGGCCATGAAGAACAAAAAACCAACTGTCCGCTCTCGTTTGGTCTACATTTATCACCAAAATCACTAACTATTTTGCCCCTCACTCCATAGGCCGGCACCCCTACTGAGCCGGGCCTATCCAGCTCAGGGGAAGGATAAGTATTCAAAAGCGCCATGCCCGTCTCGTTTTGAATCCACATGTTTATCATTCGCTCTGGAGAAACCACCAATGTTTCGGCTCCAAAACCGGCGAGCCGAGGTGTGAGCATTTCTCCACAGGAAGCCACTACGTTAAAACGCAGCTTGTGTCCCAGCGCTGAACCACCCAACTCCTCTCTCCAACGAGAGAGCATTCTGGGAGTTGTCAAAAGAGACAGAGGCCAAAATACATCCAG
>JAABSF010000223.1 GCA_011390535.1 Deltaproteobacteria bacterium
GAGACTATGACAAGTTTAGCCATTGTTTGAGGAGCAAAACCAGGAAATCTTTATTAATGATAACGGCTGACTCAAAAACTCGGTTCCGACAATTTTTGGCCATATGGCACTGTATCCGAAACAGAAATTGAATCAAACTCAAGGATAGGGCACTCTCGGCGTCGTGTAAAGCTCAAAATGAGGTTTTTAATGAAAGAAGTAGTTGAAACTATGAAAACATGTCGATGGGTGTGGGTATGCTCTTTTTTATGCATAATTTTTTCCGGATGTTATAGCGATGAAGAGATAAAGAGCGGTGACAATGAACCCAAGATCGTAGCATTAGTGGAAGTGGATACACCTAGAGGGCTCATAGAGGGTCTTTTGGGTTTGACAGCGAAGACACAGCCGTCTCTTTCGTGGATGGAGCCAAAGGTTCTGTCTGGGATGGCTTTTGAGTTAATAAAGTCAAACTTTCCAGTTTTAGAGCACCTGAATCTGGATTTGCCTTATTGGTTCGGAATACTCAAAGGGGAAAAAGCAGGAGGCTGTTTTTTTGGGGTGATCCCGGTTAATAACGGTCTAGGTGGAGGCAAAGCTTTGATGGATTTCTTATTTGAAGAAAAAGCCGTAAAAGCAGGGGACAAAGTTCATGTAACTAAAGATAAGAAGAAAATCTGGTGGAGAGTAGCAGATGGATATCTTCTTACGAGCAGCAAGAGAGAGTTTCTTGAACTACTTGAAGGATCGGTATTACAGAAGCTGAAGGCTAGAAATGAGGGGTCACCGGAAAAAATGATAACAGCTGAAATCTGGCCGGCCAGAGCTGCAGATGCATGGGGATTAGAAGTTGAAGAGATTTTCTCAATGATAGCTGTTTTTTGGAGACTATCATTTTTATCGGCCAGAATTAGGGTAGAAGATAACCTGTTATCACATTTGGAACTAATGCTTAGAGGGGTTTTGGATAGAAAGCTCTCAAGATATGCTAAGTTGGCTGGTGATATTGAAGTGTTGGGGTTCCAGATTACTGTTGACGAGGAAAAATTTTTGTTGGAGGGGATGGTTAATCCGTTTCTTGGGAGTAGTTTGGATATGACTATCACTGGTTCCAGAGCCGGCTCTCCAGTGGGGATAGACTATTTTAAAGAGTCGCCTTTTTTTGTTTTCTCTCATCGCACAAGCTGGAGCTCCCGAGAAAATCAAAAAAGATGTTTTTTAGAGGATATTGAGGGGTTTTTGAACTCAAGTTTAGTAGATAACGAAAAAGAAGACGATATTAGAACATCTGCCGAACGTTTTCTTGGTGCTTGGTTTGGGGATGTTACAGTGGGAGTTCACGGCGTCTCTGCCGATTCAAAGGGTAAAGCAAAGTCTATGTTAGGGGTTACCGGAGTTTTTGAGGTAATTGATGCAGAAGAGTTGAGGGCCGCCGCTATTCAGCTTTTTAATGTTCTAAGGAGTGTAAAGAGTTTAAGAAATAACAATTCCTTTCATGGATGTTTTCGAGTGGACACAAGAAATCGTACAAAGGGCGGTTTTTTGATTGACTGGGTTAGTTTTGATTATGACGGTGTCCGTTGTTCTGGTCCGCTTTCTTTGCTATTGACCTGGTTTTTCGGGAAACCAGCGATTGAGATGGCTACTGCAACAAAAGGTGAAGAGCTTTTATTTACCATTGGAGCACAATCCGAAGAGAGGCTCTTGGACTTGGTTGACATGAAAGGCAAACCAATATCCAAGGCCGAAAGAAAACCGGGTGACCTTTTGGAGATCATGGAACGAATTACCGCTGATGGGTGGGTGGCTTTTTCCATCGGTAGTTTTATTAAGGAAATAAAACTTTTTGGTTTTACGAAGGTACAGCAATGGATTAAGGACGCTGAAGGCCTTACAGGCGGAGGTGGGGTGGTTTTTTCATGGGGTACAAGGGAAAGAAAAACTCCCTTTATACAAAAAGGCTCCGGTAGTGAAGCCTTTTTTGTGCTCAGGATAGAGAGTGAAGAGTTGGCGGATCTTTTTCGTTTATTGACTAGTTCAAGAGGGCTTGATTTATTCGGTGTTATGGGTCGCGCAGGGGATAAAAAAACTCCTAGTCCGCCCTTAGACAAGAAATAGTTCTACGTCTGCCATAGTTTCCTCAGTCTTTTGGCATCTTTAAGTTTGCGTTGCAAACGAGACGAATCTGGGTGGGCGGTTAGCGATGTTTCTAAAAGAGACACTGCTTGGGTGAACTCTCTCTTTTTCAACAACTCTGAAACTTCTCTTATGAGACCATCTATTTCAGGAGTCATGGCGGGGGTTGTTGCATAAGGATTTTCTTTCAGGTTAGTTTGATGTTCGTTCCGTTGCATGCGAAGGTCTCCCCGTCTCAATCCACGATCATATAATCTGCGGGATCTCTCTGAAGAGAGAACTTTATACCCCTCAGATATCCGTTTATATACTCTGTATATCTTGGTTTTTAGTTCAGCGTCTTTCAATCCGTGGTGGCGGTCTGGATGGAGTTGAACGGCGCGTCTGTAAAAGGCTTGTTGAATTGCTGAGGTAGATGCGCTGTGGCCAACACCTAGGATTTTGTAATACGAGAGCTGATCCAACTCTGAATCCAACCTCTCAACCAGAGGGCGGATCTCTTCTGCCAGATTGTCCTGTGGTTTTTTGGTATCTCTTTGAATCATTCATTACCTTTATCTGCAGGTGGTAGTCGTGACTCTATATGTTGTTCGTCCCCCTCTTTTGAGCTTTTTTGGAGATCTGGAAGATCTTTCATTAATGCCTCCAAGTCTCTTTCAGTAGGAGCTCCCATTATTTGCATGAAGGCCGTTTGAATCTTGTCTGTGTCCGGATCTCTGGCTCGCACACTCAGTATACCGTTAGTATCCAGCTCAAAAGACACCTCTATTTTTAGTTCTCCCCTTAGAGCCGGGCGTAGGTTTGTAAGGGTGAGTTCTCCTATATAAGTGTTATCGTCGAAACGGCGGTGTTGACCCTGACAGACACGGATGCTCACAGAGTCTTGGTAATCGGCGCTGGTGGAAAAAACGCGGGTCTGCTCAGTGGGAAGCTGTGAATTGCGAGGGATCACCGGCGAAGCGAAACCTCCTACAGTGCCGATACATAATGATAAAGGAGTTACATCCAAGAGGAGAGCCAAAGGTCCGGACATGATATGAGATGGCTCTACCAGGGCAGCACCTTGTATGGCTGCTCCAATTGAGACTACTTCATCAGGGTTAATTCGGCTTTGAGGTTCTTTTTTAAAGTATTGAGCCACCTCTTTTTTTATAAGAGGTATCTTTGTTGTTCCTCCAACCAAAACCACATCGTCTATTTCCTTGGGTTCTATTTGAGCTAGAGCGAAGGCTTCGTCGCAGATCTCAAAGGATCGTTCTACAAGATCAGCCGACAAAAACCCCAACCGTTCTCGGGTGAGCTCGTATGTAAAGTCGAGTGGTTTTCCACCCGGACCATAAGCAAGTTCTTCTATTGTTGTGGTATTTTGTTCTTCTTCCGAGAGTTTGCATTTTATGTTTTCTGCAATCAAACGAAGACGTAACACCGCCATTTCATTATGGCGTATGTCATAATGATGCTTTCTCATGAATGACTCCATGATATCATCCATTATTCTTTCGTCGATATCATCTCCCCCCAAGCGAGTGTTTCCTGCTGTGGATAGGACCTCGAATATTTCACCGGATATTTTCAAAATTGTTACGTCAAAAGTGCCTCCACCGAAATCATACAATAGTACATGAGATTGCAAATCTTCACCATGCCCATAGGCCAAAGCCGCTGCTGTAGGTTCGTTAATGATTCTGATTACATCCAAATCAGCAAGCTTGCCTGCAGCCTTGGTTGCCGTCCTCTGGGCCTCATTGAAGTTTGCCGGGACGGTTATTACGGCTTTGGATATCTCTCTTCCAACTGATTTCTCCGCTAAACTCTTCATGTGTCTGAGTATAAGAGCCGAGACCTGTGTAGGCGTAAGGAAATGGTTCCGTGCTTTGATAAGAACTTGTTTGTCGGGACCTTCTGTTATCTGAAAGGGAATTTTTTTAATTTGTCCGGATGCTTTTAATGTGTCGTAATGAAGTCCGATAAATCGCTTTATTGAACTTATGGTGTTTTTTGGATCCACCAAGCGTCTTTTTTTTGCAGCGTGGCCGACCAAAACTTTTCCATTTGGGTGAAATGAGACAATTGACGGATGAATTGATTTTCCGTTTTGGTCTTTGATAATTCTGATTTTTCCATCTAAATATACCGCGGCTACGGAATTAGATGTTCCGAGATCTATACCGAGGATTATTTCTTTTTGACTGCTGGTCATTATTATCCTTCGAGGAAGAAACTGTAGTCGATGGGTTTAGCCTTTCGTTGCACACTTATCAGAATATAAGCGTTGTCGCTTATTGGTGAAATACAAACAGTTTTGATCTTACTGTTCAGAAGAGCATGTTACAAGAAATGAATTAAGGTTTGTTCCTCAAAATGCACTTATACTTCACATCTCATGAGTGGGGCTCCAGGAATGGTTTGTTGAGCTTAGGAAGAGAAAAGGCCTTTAGTATGCATGCGATACTTGACTTTGATGCTACAAAAGGTCTATTTTCGCTTTGTTAGAAAGCATGGACGGCTTTCGTTGTAGGTGGTGAGGTTGTTGAGCCCTTAGGAGGGAAAAGAGTGATGAACCGTAGGGGTTGGGTAAGGGTTTTGTTTGAGGCTGAACTGAAAAGAGCAAAAAACAAATAAAAAGAGGCTAGCTTTTTGGAAAATTTGAAGGGGCCTTTTCTCAAGGAAGGTACATAGATGCTAGTAGTTTATGCGATATTTGGATCTTTAGGCGCTGCGCTTATTTTATTAACTTTGTTTGTGGGCGATTCCGACACAGACATTGATACTGATGTGGATGTAGATGGTGATGTGGATGTGGGCGTCGATGCAGATGTCGACGTTGATGCAGATGTAGAGGCTGAAGCCGGAACGGATGCCGGTGTGGACGCTGGGGTATGGCTTCCATTTCTGAGTGTTAGGTTTTGGACGTTTTTTGCCTGTTTTTTTGGGGTAACAGGTACGATCCTTACTATTTTAAACAGCGGCTTTATTATAACATTTATTACGTCTCTGGTTTTGGGGATTTCAACCGGTTGGCTGGCTTCTTATGTCATGCACAAGCTTTCAAAAGAGCAAGTATCAAGTGGGGTTACTACGAAAGACTATGTCGGGATGTCCGGAAAAGTTTTACTGAGCATTAAATCCGGCAAGCAAGGACAAATTCGTTGCTTTATAAAAGGCAGTTTTGTTGACATCGTAGCAGAGACCGATTCCGATGAATTAATTTCCAGAGGAGAAGAGGTTCTGATCATAGAAATGAAAGGTCATGTCGCTAAGGTGGTTAGATCGGA
>JAABSF010000224.1 GCA_011390535.1 Deltaproteobacteria bacterium
TGATAGGTATTCGTCCGGGCCTTTTCGTCGAAGTCAAGGCGGGCAAAGCTTCCACCATTGATTTTTTCCGGTTTTCAACGCGGTTTCCAAAAGCCCAACTCGTCGTCATCAATTAGGACCCCTTTCGCGGGCGGGGTCCATCCAAGGAATTACATAATAACATTTCATGGAAAGCAATGCATCGTATGTTCAATAGTCCCAGAAAGGATTTTATGCTTTGAAATAATTGGTTAGTGCAAGTATATTGTCTTTCTGTGGTCGGGGAACGAAGGTCAATTAGAGCCCCTGTAATTGTGTACATGTCTAGACGAAATGCACCCATGGGATGTTTTGAATCAGCCCTAAACATGGGCGGATGTGCATCCTAATTTGGTTGTGAAAAGGAGAAAAGAATGTCCGAAAAAACAGTTTTTCTCACTGGGTTTCCAGGTTTTTTAACACGTCACTTGGTGCGCCGTCTGGCGAAATCTAAAGATCGGCGGTTTGTTTTTCTTATCCAAGAACATCTGCGCGGAAAAGCAGAAGAAGCGCTGAATGATCAAGAGAGGAGAACGAAGGGGTTCAAAGAGAGGGCGAGGCTTGTGTCGGGAGATATCACAAAGGGCCCCTCTCTGGACCTTTCCGGGGAAGATATGGAGACGGCGAAAGAGGCCCAAGAGGTCTGGCATTTTGCGGCCATTTACGACCTTTCGATAGATAGAAGCGTTGCATACCGGGTGAATGTCGTAGGTACTGCTAATGTATTGGATTTTTGTGAGAACCTGGAGTCCTTGCGGGTAATCAACTACATCTCCACCTGCTATGTAGCCGGCAACCGTGAAGGCAGGATCTTTGAAGAAGAGTTGGATTTGGGTCAAGGGTTTAAGAATCATTATGAGTCTACAAAGTGTTGGGCCGAGATGGAGGTGCGCCGCCGAATGGATCGACTACCGGTGACTGTTTTTCGTCCTGGAATTGTGGTGGGTGATTCACGCACAGGTGAAACAGATAAATACGATGGGCCTTATTATCTCGTCCGCGGTCTCCTTCGCCTCCCAAGTTTTATTCCTATTCCTTTTGTTGGTGAAGGTGCGGCTCTCGTGAACCTGGTCCCGGTGGACTACACTATTGACGCCATGAATGCGATTTCGGAAGATCCTCACGCTGTGGGTCTGACCTTTCAGCTTGCAGATCCGAACCCTCACACGGCGAGAGAGATTCTGCAGGAGATGGCGAGGTTGACCGGTCACAGAATGCTTCCACTACAAATTCCTCAGGGTCTTGTGAGCGGTGTGTCGGGCATCAAACAAATAGAGGAGCTTCTGCAGATCCCCAAAGAGACGATAGTCTACTTTGATCACAAAGCTATTTTTGACACAACAAATGTTGATAAATTCCTGGAAGATAAAACCATCGTTTGCCCTGACTTCATGTCTTACCTGCCCATATTAGTGGATTATGTCAGGAAAAATCCCCAAAAAGGTTTTTTGGACGGCCGAAAATATTAATGCGGACGTGTTTCGGACAAACACTTGCCGGGTGGCAGCGGAGGGAGAAACGAAGCATGTCGGGATGGATCGGCGTTCAATGCGGACGTGTTTCGGATAAACAAGTTCGCAGGGACGCTGAGGGGCACGACAGGCAAGGCACGAGCGAGCAGCCGGCGGAGCGTACTTGAGGTACGTGAGCAGGCAGCGGAGGGAGAAACGAAGCATGTCGGGATGGATCGGCGTTCAATGCGGACGTGTTTAGAGGAGGGCTACGGAGATGACACAAATACACAACACCGTCATCACTTGAAGACGCTGCAAGTTATGGGCGCCGAAGACTTCACGTCCGGGGGTGTTCAAAAGTAACTCTTTTGTTTGTTTGACATGGGCTTCTACCATCGCTTCCGAATAAGCATCATTCGTTTCTTTTTCCGATTTGCTCAATTCAAGAGCAGAGCGAACTGCATCGGCCAGGGAGTCCTTGTTTCCAAGTGAGTCTAAACCATCTTCAGGTTTGAGGATCCGCTTTGCCGCGATAAAAGCAGAGAGCCCGATGACGAGGACGGAGAGGGATGCAGCCGCCAGTCCGCTTCCGTAAGGCAGAAGACCGATGCCCTGCATCAAATAAATGAAAAGTGACAAACCGGCGGCCGGTAATCCGACCCTTGTAGCGATTTCAATGCTGCGTCGGCGTCGGCAGAGCTTAACCGCGATTGGAAAAACTTCTTCTTTAAGTAGTTGGTTTGTTTGCATTTCGTCGCCTCCTCAAAAACCGGCGAGCCGGGGTGTATCCTCGTAAATCGTTTCCATGTCTGTTGGTCTTTCCTACGAATCAGGGACTGCTATCTTCCCTACTGATTAGGCAGAAAAGAAATTAGAGCTTTTCAATAAGCTCTTTTGTGACCATTTTTTTTTTGCTTTATAATTGACACACATCTTTTTAGACGCCTGAGGTGCAGAAAAGTTTTGGAAAAATCTTAATTGGGCAAAAATAAGCACTACAGTGTTAAGTAGCTCATCAAGTTTAGTATAATAACTGGATTTCAGATGATATTTTGTAGTAAGAGGTCGTTGTTGAAATGAGGAGGTTTTCCAATGAAAGCAATGTTTGTACTGAGCCCGCCTGAGTCGAAAAAGCTAATCGCGGAGGCGGTATTGTGTCTGACAGAGGTCCGCGAAGCCTTGAAAAGTGGATTGCTGATCATCGGCGCCGGTTCCACCAATGCTGAGATAGCACAAAAATGCAGAAAAGAGGATTTTGACGCTGGTCGTTTTCTGGCCGGTATGATTGTGCGCTCTACGCTGTGTGTTACTCCCAGGGAACAAAGACTGCCTAATTTGGTTTTAGTGTCAGGTAAGAAGATGGAGTTGCAACCTAAGGAGGCTTTGGATTTGGAGGTTACTCCAAAGGTTTTGATAAAGGGTGCCAATGCTATAGATCCGGAAGGAAACTGCGGCGTATTGATGGCGGCACCGGACGGAGGCACGGTTGGGCGGCTTTTGGGGCCGTTTATGTCGGCTGGTTGGCCGGTAATAACACCAGTCGGGCTTGAAAAGCTCATCCCTTCGGTGCCACAGGCGGTTCGACAGTTGGGAAGATGGGTGTTGGATCGGAGCCTCGGTGCACGCGTGGGTATGATGCCCCTTTTGAACTCCAAGGTTATAACAGAGATAGATGCGCTCAGGATTTTGGCCGGGGTTTCAGCGACTCTGGTAGCAAGTGGTGGGATCTGCGGGTCTGAAGGCGCAGTTTCTCTCGTGATTGAAGGAGAACAGGCAAATGTTAATAAAGCGCTGGCTGCCGTTGAAAAAGTAAAAGGGGCCGAGTCTCCTCGTCCACCTCTTCAAGACTGCCAAACATGCGAGTTGATGTGTGATTATGCCGGGCGCGGAATTGAGGATTTGCCGCTGAATCTAAAAACATGAGGTTTTTTGTTAAAGGTTGAGTTGAGCACATGGATTATCTGCTTTCAAAAAGTATGTTTTGTAGTATCGCTGTGTTTTTGGTGCGACAGGATGACCCGGTGGCACAAACAGCATCAACTGCGAAGTCCGGTTGGGCGTAGGAAATGGTAGACGAAAAGACGGGTAGACAGCTAAACGGTTAGAGTTTTAGACGGCTGAACGTAAAGATGAGTTGAACCTCGAAGAGTGAGTTTTTCAATAGGGAGTTCCGTGTGAAAGAGGTAAAGTTTTTTTATGTAGTTATAGTTTGTTTCTCCGTTTGCCTTTCAGCATGCACATGTCACAAAAAAGATGTTTCAGAAGAATCAGAGTCTCAGCCGCAAGAAGAAAAAAAGGCGGTGGACTGGCCGAAAGCTGAATTGGCCTGGAAAACCACTCTGGAGGGTAGGCTATGGCCATTGGCCCGGATAGGTGATGTGGCTGTTTTGGTGAGCTCTACGGGTGAAGGCCGTGTTCACGAGCCTGACAGGCTCATCGCAGTCGATACAAGAGATGGGACGAAGCTCTGGGAAACTGAATCTCTTTTGGCTCCGGGGCTGGTACGAAAGACCTCGCCGTGGAGTTTTTCAGTGGCGTCGGGGATATTTGGTGATAAAAAGGTGGTGGCATACTTGCGAAAAGAGGGAAAGGTAACAGCCTTGGATGCTGACACCGGTGAGAGGCTCTGGACGACCCGTAGCCCACATGGTGTGAGCCGCCTGGGCAAAAGGATGGTGGTCTCCAACGGGAGGAGTCTTGATTTAGTGGATGCTGTTTCGGGGAAGCGGCTTCGCTCTTTGGATCTTTCGCGTGAAGAATTTGGCGCAGGCGCGAATGGTTTGAAATCAAAGTTGGAAAAACGAACCATTTTACAACCTATTGATTCTAATGTGCTTGTTACCCGGGGAGACGGTGGCGAGCTTCAATTATTGAATCCTCGTGATGATAAGATTGTTTGGCGTTTCGATGAAGGGGGGACATTGAGCCGACGTTTGCTCTGGTTGCCCATGGCGGGAGACAAGTTGCTGATACCGGCGGGGTATCCCAACCCTCAGGATGTGACACAGATTTTTGGGTGGGATAAAAGGCTACGTGAGGTGGACCCGAAGTGGGAGGTCGGTTTTCCAGGAGTCGGTTTTGAGGATAGCATTAAAGAAAAGAGTGACACTATTGTTCTTCGGTTGAGAGGTATGGCCGGCCGTCAATACCTGGCTAAGATTGAGAAGGCCGGGGGCAGGCAAGAGTTCTTGGAGCCCATATCTGCAGTTGAAGAGTGCAAGCTGAGCGGTCAAAATCTCTTGTGTAGAGTTGGAGGAAATGTCGTCGCTCTGAGTATCTCCACCCGTAAACGTGTCTGGCGCCAAACGGTGGGCTCCCAACGCGATCCCCTTTTTCGTCTGTGGGTTGTGGACAAGTGGGTCATCGCGGTTACAGCTTTCAATATCTGGGTGATGGACAAGATCACTGGTAAGGTTGCATGGCAAAAGAAGAAACAGCACAATAATGCACGATATGTAGTCCGCGATATACCCGGCAAGAGTCATGGAAGGTTTCTCTTTGTTGTTGATTTACCGGGCTCGTCAAAATCCGATGTCAAAGAAAGCTATTTATTGGCTATGAGCGAATCAGATGGCGAGCTGAAATACTCGGTGTCTCTGGGTGTCGGCTCTCCTCATCGACGCGCGAGCAGGGTAGGTTCGGGGTGGGTATCTGTTGATACCCCTGTCCAATATTTTCAGAAGAGGGATGTTTTATTTGCAGGTGTTGGGGGACGTTTTCGCCTGGTGAGAGGTCGAGACGGCGTCTTCACAAAAGAATACACGCATCCGGGGTCGAAAGAGATTGGCGCTTCATTGCTTGCAACGAAGGGTGAAATTGGTTTCATAGAGGCGGGTGATTGGTTCATCACAACTCATATGCCCACCGCATCTATTCTTTGGCGGCAGAAAATCGGAAAAAAAGA
>JAABSF010000225.1 GCA_011390535.1 Deltaproteobacteria bacterium
AAAGGATCGATGTTTTGTTGGATTCCATCCCTCCCATTTTGGATGTGAAAACGGATGGGGTAAATGTTTCGTTTAAAGGGTTTGATATGGTCACGGCCCGTGATCGATTAAGATACAGCTACTGCCGCAGCGAGGGAAATTGGAGCGAGTATTCCTATACTTCAACCTTGTCTTATATGAATGCCCTTGGGTATGCGGGGGCTTGTGGAGGTCGGCTGGGAGTGCGGGTAAAAGATGAGGCGGGAAATGTTGGTGAGTTTTGGTCCGAACCTAATACCTGGATGAGCACGGAGCCGGTGTCCGTTTCTCCCGAAGGAGGCGACTCCGCCCGAGGTTGTTCAACCACCGGATCGCCGTCCGGGTTTTTGCCTTTGGTCTTTGCAATCCTGGCCTTACTGGGGTTGAGCGTCCGCCGGAAATCGGTCTCCGCCGTCAATGAAGTAAAGCGAAACAAGGCTTCCACTTTTTTATCCTTGGTGTGTCTTATGGCCGCAGGGGTGCTTCTGTCATCCGCGTGCAGTAAGAGTTCTCCCGGAGGAGAGAATAATAATAATACACTGTGTGAAGATGATGAGGATTGTATGCATATGTCTTGTCCCGACGGGCAGATTCCGACTTGTAAGTTCGGGCGCTGTGAATGTATAGACGATATCTTGTTCGGGCGTTTGGGCATGTATTCTTCTCTTGTGGTGGTGTCCGGCCCGCAGGCTTATATTTCAGCTTATAACAGGTCATATGGGGACCTGATGGTGGGCAGGTTTTCACCCCCCGGGGTAGTGCCCAACCAGCCCTATTATCCGGGAGATCACGGCTGGGAGTTCGTCGACGGAGTACCTGATGCGCCTGTAATGGTTCCCAACAGTGATGTCCGCGGAGGTATTCGAACAAAAGGGGAGAACGTTGGAACTTACACTTCCATAGGGGTCAACTCTTCACGTCACCCAGTGGTGGCTTATCACGATGAGACTCATGGTGATCTGAAATTTGCTTGGTATGACGGCACCGATTGGCACAAGCACATGGTTGATGATGGTGGAAGCGATGATCCAGAGTTAGGGCGCGCCGGGCTTTACAACAAGATCATCATGCGAAAAAGCGACAGAGCACCAGGGATTTTGTATATGGCACCGATGGTTTCATCCGCTGATCCGGATCAACCCATTCATTGTGAGCTTCGTTTTGCTCAGGCCAAAATGGAGAATCCATCAACATATAACGATTGGATTGTTTATGTGATTGATAGAATAGCTGTGCAGTCCCAAGGCGACGATGAGAGCGTGACTTTGGATTGGGAGAAAGGAGTGGGAGTGCATCCTTCGGCTGCATTGGCACCGGATGGGACACTTGTAGTAGCTTACTTTGATTCTTTGAAAGGGAATCTCATGATGAGTGAGATGGTGGATGATGGGGAGGGTGTCGGCTACTTCAGCGAACCGGTCATAGTAGATGGTGAAGATGGGGACGGGAAGGACAACGGAAATGTGGGGTTATTTGTTTCGGTTGCTGTGGATCCCTCGGAGCCGGAGATATACCACTTTACTTACACCGACCCGGATCTGAATAATCTTTATTATTACAATACTGCAATGGAATCCCGCGAAGTAGTGGATGACGGTTATCGCATGGAAGAGAACGAAGAGACAGGGTTGCCCATGCCGGTGTTCCATCAAGTAGGTTGGGACGCGAAGCTGATTATGGGTGGTAATGGATCCACCATGATCTTTTATCAAGATAGCACTAATCATGAGCTGAGGTTAGCTCAGCGGGTGGATTACGATTCAGACTGGACTTTTCAGGTAATCGCGGGAGGTAAAGATCCCTTCAATGGGGCTTATGGGTTTTCCATAAGTCTTTCAGTGGACGGGACGAGGGCTTTTGTATCATCATATGTGATAAACGAGCACGCCGAGCCCGATCTCCTGGGCAACGATCCTGAAAAATACTTTGTTGAGATCTTCGAAATTTCTCTTGGGCCCGGTTGATTTTTTAGTTAGCCGGTTTGCTTGCTGAGATCCAGGCTAAATTAGATGTGGATGGTCCGGGGACCCTGGTTTTTTCTTCTTCGATTTGAAAACCTGCAAAACGGAGTAGATCAGCGGCTTGATCAACGGTTGGGTTTCTATAGTGTTGAAACCGGTTGTTTTCGCATTTGGGGGGGGCTGCCAGAATTCCGAAGAGCACATCAGTGAGGAGATGGAATTTTCCTCTTGGACGGATTACCCGAAAGACCTCTCTCGCCGCCGCCACGGGGTTACGAAAATGAGGCAAGCTGCGCACCGAGAGGACGCCGTCGAAAGTTCCCGCTGAGAATGGGAGATCTTCTGCTCGTGCAGAGAGAGCTTTGTGACGCAAAGCTCCTGTTTCGCACTTTTGTGTATTTTCGCTGGTGCCGGCTGCAGCTCTTGTTTGGAGAGATTTCTTGTCAGGATCGATTCCGATGAGGTGGAGTGAAGGTTTGGAATAGTTTGAGTATGGTGCGGTGCCGCAACCTAGATCCAGCCATTTGCCTTCAAGTTGTGAGATTAAGCTGCCAATCAAGCTCTCTGCTCGGGCTATCACATTATTTTTAAGGGTTACAAATATTTTTCCACAGGTATCTTTTTGGGGGCATGTTCGACAAAAGTCGGCGATCTGCATTTTGGTCACAGTATGAAACAGCTTCTCTCCGTGTGTGTTTTGAGATTCCTGGTCCAAAAGGTAGATTTGTTCCAACTGGTTTTTGGTATGATGCAAGGCGCGATTACCGAAGTCATGTGTTTTAGTCTGCCACAAATGCCACTCTTTTTTTTGGAAAGCGTAGAGAGAATCGAACGGGTGGGGCTTAGGAGCGATTTTACCATCATGAGCATTGCACTTTTTCGATCCTTCCATTTGCCGCTGTGGGCAGAAGTCGCCGATTTGGTCAAAGGAGGCTTCTTTTTGAAAGACTATGCTGTTTGATCTTTTTTCTATTATAGGCTTTAGCTCACTGTGACCATGACGACTCTCGTATGTGCGGTACAAACCGGGACAATCATCCATTGAGCAGAGGTGGCAAACTGAATACCGTTTCCTGTGATTATCGTCGATGGGGTGAAGCGTATTTTCGAATGCTTCACTCATGTATAAAAAGGAATCGGACCAAAGATCCATCACCCGGAACTCATATGGGGACATGAGGCACAACGGGAAACCCTCAAAGCCCACTTCTATACCGATGGATTCCAGCTTAGGAGCCCAGTTTAGGAAAAAATATCGACATGCTGCAGCCTGATTGGAAATCCTGTTCTCTTGCGGGCGAAGATATTTTAAGGCGTTTCCTTCGGGCTCTAAAGCTGAGAGCTTGAACCTCAGCCTTGGATGAGCGCTTGATTGATTTATTCTTAAAGGTGCGGCCAAATACAAAAGGAGCTGAGCCATTTTATCCAGCTCAGCAGCCATAGCTTTAGTTAAAACGCTGTTGATGGTTATTAAAAGAGGTGATTCACTCTGTTTCAGCAAGACGCCTTTCAGTCCTTCGATTGTTTGAGCAAATGCGCCGGGAACTCTCACCATGGCGTCATGAGTGGATGAGACAGCTCCTGCCAGGGACACCTGAATATATGTCAGGGACCGGCTGAGCAGTTTTCTGCGAAAACCCTTGTAGGCCAACATGCGGCCGTTGGTTATGAGCCCCATGCTTTTGGATGCTCTTTCAACCACCGCTACCAATTGAGGCAAATCCTCCCTAATTGTAGGTTCTCCGCCGGAAAAAACTATGAGGTCAACACCGGCGGACACACACGCTTGGATTTTGGCCGATAACTCTTCGTGTGTGGCTTCAATGCCGGCGTGTGGCGCGGAGTGACAGAAAGAACAGGCATTGTTGCATTTATAGCCGACCTTTAAAAGAGCTTTCGTGGCGCGCTCAATCGACGCCGGCGTCATGTTCATTTTCTTGGATGTTGCCATCCGAATCTTCCCCGGTGTCTTCGCCGGCGTCATTAGGTGCGTAACATCCCGGGGCCTCTGTATCAGGGCTTCCTATTTTGTGGCAGCACCCGTCATCTCTGCATTCGTAACCATCGGGGCATTCCCCGCTCTCTCCACAACGAAAGGCCACATCGGGGGTGTCGGGGTTGAAACATCCCGAAACCCCGAGTGCCGCCCAAAAAGCTGCGAGAAAAATTATTTTATTCATGTAGCCTCCGAAAATCATATTAAAACCTCAACTCTAAAGAACCTCCACCACCGTTCGATGAAACCATGGGACGAAAGGAGAGGTTGCTTTGTTTTATTATACTTTCCTTCTTTTTCTTTCGTCTGTTGAGGTAGTCCAACGTAAACAGCACTGTGGCACATGCCACCGTGGCAGCTGAAACTCCGGCGAATGTCCACGCAAGTTTTTCGAATAGCTCACCTTCTCTTTTGTAACGCTCGAAATCTGACTTATAGTTCCCTTCATACGGCGCTCTCAAGTTGTCGTTTGGATCCACGCTCTTCGCCAAACGCTCCATATTGTCTTCAGAGTCTTCAACTTTCAGAGCGAAAACTCCTGTTATTGTCAACAGTACCGCGGTTGTACCCACCAGCGCCCAGGAGGCCAACTCCATCCGGGTGCGCTTGGGAGGTTCTTTCTTTTGCTCTGTTCCAAGTATGGGTTGCTTTGTTTTGTCGATTTTTCTTTGCGCTTGTTTTTCTTCTTTCTTGTCTTTTTGATTCTTATCATCTTTTTCCGGAGCTTGGATTTCAGAAGATGTTTTGGTTTTCTCTTCCGGGGCCTTTTGAGGGTCGGAGGTCTCCGTGTTGTTCTCTTTTGCTACGGGTTCACCTGATTCTTTGCTTTTCTCGGCGATCTTCTTTTCCAGCAGCTGTAGTTTTTCTTTCGTGAGCTTGACCCTGGCTTCGTTGCTTCCGGATTTTAGATATTCTTTATAATTGTGTATGGCGCTCTTGAGGACACCACCTCTCTCAAAGGCGTCTCCGGCTAAATACAAAAAAGCTGGTCGTGCATCTTTCTCATGGGCTTTCAAAAACTCTCGGGCCGCCTCTTCGTATTGTTTGTTTCTAAAATATGCTTCTGCTTTTCGATGGTGAAGCAGTGAATCGGCAGGGTCTTTTTTTTCTGTTTTGTCGGTTGTGGTTTCAGCACCGCTCTCCTGAGGATTGCTTTTTTCTTTTTCTTTTACAGGGGGTTCTTTTTCTCCTGATGTAGGTATGGAGAGGACAAAAATTGATAAACAGAAAACAGCCGTGTTCATTTCCTTCTCCTATGTTTTTCCAATGCCTCATTAGGGCAGGGGAATTAAGGTGTGTGATGATTCCAAGTTTGCAAAAATCTGTTTCAGCATACGGTCAAGATTGTAACCCGAAATATAACCCTGGTATAATTGGCCGTCGGGAA
>JAABSF010000226.1 GCA_011390535.1 Deltaproteobacteria bacterium
ACCGTCGTGGCAACCGACCGGACACCATACCGCACCGAGGATCTCTGCGCAACGAAGTACACATCCAAACATCCAAACGTCCAAACATCCAAACGTCCAAACATCCAAACATCCAAAGGTCCATTCCTCGATGGCCCGTCCAATGTTCCACCCCCAATTCTAAAAGGCTTTTCGGAAAACAGCACAAAAGCCGTGCCCGGAATGACCAAGGCTCTGCCGCTCCGGGAGGACCAAACAAAAGCCGCCAAAGCAGAGAACCGGTCAGAGACAGAGGTGAAGAGCAATAGGGGCAAACAAGGGGCGTGGAGAATAGTTCGACGAAATGGGCGGCGGTTTGGGTTATGTGCTCTTGTCGCACAATGGTAAGCGGCACCGCGCAAAACCGTAGGCACAGATTCCGCTTTGAAGGTACTTGCGGAAAGCGGTTCCGACGTTGCCTGGGATTGGGTAGCTATTAAGATGAAGCAGCCATTTGATAGAAGTGCTTCATCAAGCCTGGAGTCAATAACACCACCCCGCTGTGTGACTTCACCACGCATTACCAGGAGGTCATCGGCTTCGGCAACGGTAATAGAAATATTCCAAATCTTTTGTTGTTAATATTTTCTGATTATTTCACTCAGTGCGACAGCCAGTTCAACAAGCTTATTACAATCAACAATCCCGATATTGTCTTTCGGGGTGTGTGTAATATCTTGGCTGTTTATATTTTCAATAAACCATTCTGAGGATACTGCAATTGCCGGTCTGCCATACTGAAGGAAAATGCTGTGATCACCCTGGGGCCAGGG
Source organism: Deltaproteobacteria bacterium (assembly GCA_011390535.1). Classification (GTDB taxonomy): domain Bacteria; phylum Myxococcota_A; class Polyangia; order HGW-17; family SLPX01; genus SLPX01. The sequence goes on from JAABSF010000226.1 coordinate 792, forward strand.
TTTACCTTCGGTGATGTCCGGATGGTTTTCAACAACCCGGGAGGCGATATTCCGGACCTGAGCCGGCAGGTCATAATATGAAAATTCGGTTTTCCCCTCCTTGTATCCGGCACCATCAATATTTATGTTAAAAAGGATATTCTCAAATTTGCCCTGGTTTGCCTTAATCCAGGCTATCTGGCCGGGAACCGAATAGTAATCTTCTCCGTTGAAAGCTACTATCTCAATTTGCCTATTGTCGGAATAATCTTTCTGAAGATCGGCCAGAAGCAGCAAGGCAACTACACCTGTTGCATTATCTATCGCCCCGGGCGATCCTTTTTTCGAGTCAATATGCGCGGTTATTACAATCCTGTCAGTTTCCGGTTTCCCTTTTCTGCCGGTTACATTGTATCCTTTGCCCGGAAATTTTTCTGATCTGGAAACAAGTATCACCTCTTTTCCGGCAAATTCCCTTAATCTTTTACCTTCCTCTTCGGTCATATAAACGGAAGGCACGTTGAAGTCGCCGTCTTCAATAAGAGGGAAAGGATATACACCTCCTGCCAGCGCGGCGTTTCTGCCTGTTGCACAAATTAGAGCTTTAGCACCTGAGTCTTCAAGAAGGGAGATTATTTTTCGATGACTTTCGGGGTTATAGAAAACGAAATTTTTTGGCATCAGCTGTTCGCCGGCGATCTCACCATGCAGCAGGATAACCTTGTCCCTGAAACCACCCGCTTCCAGTTCGCTTATGGAAGAGGCACTTTTCAATACAGCCTTTACCGAGCAGCCATTTGACCAAGGACTGACCAGAACCTTAAACTCTTTATTACCCACATGAAGGGTTGCCCCGCCATTGATCCAGTCCACCGCCTCAAATCCCTGTGATTCAGTATCCCAGCCCAGAACTTCCAATTGCTCTCTGAAAAAGCTGGTGGCGTTTCTGTTGCCCTGGCTTCCGGTGGTTCTATCCGTTAAGTCCACGCAAAGAGCCTTTAACCATTGGTGGCACTTTTCATTAAGATTACTTTTGTTCTTCATAATAACTCAATCCCTCCGTGTGATTTCTTTAACTATTGAATTGAACCTTCCATAGTTGGGACTCAGAGACTTATTAAACAGCAAACTCGACGTGGTCACCCTGCTAAAGCACTCCGCTGCCCCAAAGTCCCGAAGTAACTCAATCTGTTGTGCCAAAAGGTAAAAATCAAGTCCTGGCTTAATTCAAACAAACCTAAGGGCTGACTCAAAAATAACTTCTGGATTCGGACGCCGATCCATCCAGAACGTCGCCATCGGGGGGATACGAGCAGCAAATCTCCCTGAAGTTTTATTCGTCTCGTCGGCGCAACAAATTTCACAGCGGTAGGTTCGATCAATGGATCGCCGAATCCTGTACATAAAATTGACAAGCTTCTTAACATCTACACCCAACACTCTTAGGTGCATTTGGAGAACCAGCAAACAAAATAAAACCTTTTGTTCTAATCACACGGTCTTTCAGAAATGCAGTTCGTGCAGTCCGCGCAGACAAGTGAAGTCAGGTCAAAGGAGAACCGGTATCTTGAGCTGAAAGGGTAGTCGGTGCAATCCATAGCGTTTTTTCCGTCCGCGTCTATCGGCTTGTGAGCTGATTCTCCCAAAAACTCCACTTCCCCGTCTTCAAGCACCGTGACCGGACCTGCAGGCCTGTGGGTATTCACCTTATTGTCGCTTTTTACCGCGATGATAAAAGTCCCCGACACCAGATCTCCGTTTTCAGCGTTGATCTTCCCGACATAAGACACCTTGGCCCCGCCCCCGCTGATCGCGCCCGGCGCGTAAGAGCTCAGCCAGCCTCCTTTGCTCTCAAGGCTGGTTCCGCCTCCCACCACCGTGTAGACAATGTATGCCGCCTCACCACCATCCCATGTGATCCCCACAGCTCGTCCATCAGGACCTTCGGTCTCATGGTACCTGCAATAAACCTGCTCACCTCCGTCGAAACGCACAACGATCGGATCCTGGTTGTTGGAGCTCACCTGTTCATAACCCACATATATCGTCGTATCCTCGAACCCCACATGCGCAAGATGTGAAAGCTCCTCTTCGCTTGAATCGCATGTCGCGCCCTCATCCGCGTAATCGCTCACCCATCCTTCGGCCGACTTTCCAGGCACCGGGGCCGAGTTGTTTATATTATCGTCTCCCGCTCCCCCGCCACCTCCGCACCCAACGAAAAAAACGACCACCATCGCTCCCACGAAAACACCCGGGATAATAAGAGTATTTTTATCCGCCATATTAGACATCCTTTTCTTCTGCCTTTAAAATCAATTTCTTCAAACGCCTCAATACCTTTTGTTTATAACCATTTTCGAAAGGAAAGAGGAGGGATATTCATCATTCCCCGTCAAATTAATTTACATAAATACAGCGAAATGAAAGTACAGCGAAATGAATGTACAGGGAAATGAATGTACAGGGAAATGAATGTACAGCGAAATGAATGTACAGCGAAATGAATGATATCTTTAACGCCATAGAACATTTTATTTTTCGCAAGCGTGAAGCCGACTTTTCATATTCCGCTCCAGCGGTCCCTGCTTTCAGATTGTGCATAAGACAATGAACCTCAGTCATTGCCGTTGCTCGCGTTTTCTTTTGGAAAAGTTCCTTTGTTTTTCCGATATTCTTAAAGCCCCCTCTTTTTGTAGTAGCATCCCGTTGACAAGCCCTGGTCACATGCTCGGCTGAAAACCTCCAAGGCTTCTTTCCTTTCCTCTCTCCCGGGCATTCTCCTGAGCTTCTTTCCCAACTTCAGGCAGTACGTTCCATGTTTCTTGGCACAGGACTGCCTGAGGGCATCCAGGTACACTTTCATCGCCTTTTTCTTCTTAGCCCGCCCATCGTCGATGAACTTATACTTCGCGATATAATCCAAAATAATCGAACACCCTTGTATTTTTCCCTCCTTGCATTTCTCTCTGGCTCCTCTGAGGAGGTGCTGCACGAAGATTTCCAGCTTCGCCTCATCCCTTTTGCACTCTCTCCAAGGGTAATTACACATACCATAGCGCTTCCCACTATATCGCGAAATCACGTCTTCACAGAGCAGATAGTCCCCGTCCTTACAGGCCTTCTCGAGCCCCTCCAGGCCCCTCTTGTACCATTTCTCGGCTTGGTCCTTGTCCTTTTTAACCCCCACTCCGCGTCGGTAGTCGTAGGCGGTTTGGATACAGCTTAAGTGTCTTCCCATCTCACAAGCGAGTTTGTTGTATTCGTGGGCCAGTTTCAGGTATTTCTTCTTTTTCTTTCGGCTAACTTTCTCGGCGCGAAATTTGTACTCGAGAGCGAGGCGAAAGCAAGAATGTCTGTTTTTCTTCTCACAGAGTTTCTTTAACTCTTTCAAGAATTCAAACTTCTTATCAACGTTGATGTCCCCACGAGCTATCGCCGAAATCCTGATACCGCAGGCATGAAGATGCCCGGCTTCGCAGGCGAGGCGGAGGTATTTCATGCTCTTTTTCTCGGAGTGTTTAACTATATTGCCTTGTTCATATGCTAAGTATTTTTCATAGAGGTCCTGGCCGGGTTTGGTTTCATCCTTCGGCTTTTTCTCGACCTTTCGAGCCTCTGGGCTGTTAATGCGACTTTTTTCTGTGTCCCTTTTTTCGGGTGGCTTCTCTTCACTTTTGTCTTTCACTTCCATGTTATCTGCATTTTTTTTGCTACCAGTATCACTGCTTTTACAACGAAACATTCCCATAGAAACCAACAACGTACACCAAAGAACCAGACCTCTACGCATAGCACCTCTCCTCGCTTGATTAGTTTGCCCATAATTCACATTTATCAACAAAACCACTTTAATATAAGGGACACCAAACCGCGAACACAAGAATAAATCGAAATTTGCCATACCACCCCGACCGAGTTCCCCCTCTCCCTCAGCCACGCCATCTGCCTCCAGGGTCTTTTGCATGACGATGAGTTTTGACTTACTTGAAAGCCGGCTCTTATTTTCAATTTAGAATGTGAGTCCTTATCCTTGGAAGATGCATCCTTTTTCCAAAATTTTTCCACCGGGGTTGATGCATCTACTGGATATATTTGGCTCATTTTACTGACTATTGCATCAACCCCGGTGAGGGAATAATGCATTCAGGATCCGCAGTTATTGGGATCGGTGAAGGTGTCTACGCATTGGGCACCACACTCCATGACGTTGTCTCCGAAAGAGCAGGTCATCTGATAGCCGTGGGGGTTTGTGATCTGCTCACCGCTGCAGAGGTTGTCGTCGAGACAGTAGTTTACGCATTGGAGCGTCGTTTGGTCACAGTAGCTGGTAGAATCGGCACAGGCGCCGCAGTTGAAGCCGCCGCACTGGAGGCCGGCACATGCGGACTCGAAATACTCCGCGTTGCATCCCGGGCCAAATCCATCGGAGTTGAAGGAGAAGCTGAGGGTGTTTGCCTCAGGGGATACTTTTGGGTCAACGCTGATGGTCACTGTGGCCATCCCGGCTCTTTTCGAGGAGCAGTAGGCAAGGAGGAAAGTGGACTCTACCTGCCCACTGATACGGTTTGCGATCTGG
>JAABSF010000002.1 GCA_011390535.1 Deltaproteobacteria bacterium
GAGATCGAAGCTTACCGAGAGAGCGCAGAAGAACGGGTCAGACAACTTGAAGAAGCAATCTCGGAGGCGGTGAGAGAGAAACATATTATTCGAGAGTCCCTTGAATATCGAATTGAGCAGGTACAAAGGTCGGCCGTTCAAGAGATAAATGCGTTTAGGGTGAGGATGGAAAAGGAGAGAGAGGCCCGTATACAGGCGGAAGAACGGCTGGAAAATGAAATAGCCATACGGGTTTCTTTAGAGAAGCAGCTATCGGAGAGCATGGCTGAAGAGGCTGAAGTTACAAGAGAGCGAGAGAACCTTGTCTATGAATTGAGCCGGGAAAAAGCAGCTCGGGCTAGGCTTGAAGGTCGGATAAAAGACATGACTCAAGGAGTCGAAACACCGGCTTCTTTAGTTAACGCAGAGAAGATGCAGGATCTCGAGACGAGGCTGGGAGCTGTTCAAATCGAGCTAAGCGCGGCGTTAGAGAGGGCTGATAGAGAGGAAAGGCTCAGGGTTCAAAGTGATTTGAAAATGGAGGGGTTGGAGCAGGAAAAGAACTCTATACGTCGTCTACTGGGTGAAGCACGCAGTGTTCTTGGTGCTCGTGAACAGGAGCTCGCAGAAGCTCGTAGAGCCATTGCTTTTAAGGAAGATGAAATACAAGAGCATAAAAGAAATCTGAAGACATCGAAAGAGCATATAAAGGAAAAAGATGGTGTACTGAAGACCTTGCGGAAAGATCTTTTTGCGGCGAAAGATGCCGTTGTAAAAGCAGAGAAAGAAAAAGCGGCTGCTATAGCCTCGTTTAGAAGAGATTTGGTGAGAGTTGAACAGGCATACGGTGCTACACTGCATCATTTGAAGATGGAGCTGGAGGTTAGAGCCGATGAGATGGAAGAGGCCGTGCGCCAGTTAGAGCAAGGAGAAGGGATTATCTGGGAACTTCGTGATGAGGCAACCAGGAATGCTGCAAGGTTGGCCGCGAGCCTGGACGCCTTGAAGCAAAAAGAAATTTTGATTGAGGAGCTACGAGAGAGTTTAGGAGAGAGCCCATAGGGTGTGTTTTCAGGTCTTTGGACGGTTTGGATTTTTGCTCACGGAGTGTGTAGATTTTTTGGTTTTTGGTTTTGCTTTTCTAATTGTGGTGGGGCCGGTGACCGTTATGTGTTTTTTGAGTTTTTGAAATGTGCTGCGGCCGATGCCCTTGATTTTGGTAATATCCTTTGCTTGTCTGAATGGGTGAGCCTTTCGATGTTGAATTATCGCTTTGGCTCGGCTGCGACCTATGTAAGGAAGTATCGTTAACTTACTCAACGGGGCTGTGTTTATGTTGCAGACTCCGGCTATTGGGTGGGGCTTTCGGGGAATAGTTCTCTTAGCGCCGCTTGCCGATGTTGCTAAGGCCGTCACAAAAATTGCCATGAGCAGACTCGTGTTTACTACTTTTTTCATTTTTTTCTCCTTCTTGTTGTTTGCGGTTTAGAGGTGTTTCGGCACCTTTTTTCCGCGGTTTGGTTTAAGGGGTGCGTGTTGGTGGTAATCCAAATAACCCCATGAAAACATTTACATATTAGCTGAATCGAAGACACTTCTTTCGTGTCTGTGCTCCTGTAAGGAGACAGTGTCGTTTGACGGAGACTCTGTTCCTGTATCTTCTCGGTCTTTTCTTTTGTGGTTACGAACATGCAACCGTCCGTTTACAGGCATTGCGTCAAGGCGGACGTTTATTGATCCGTCTTGGTTGACAAAGCCTATTCCAATGCGGACCCAACGGTTTTTAGCACCTTCTCGTTCTACGATTGTGTAGATTGCCTTTAACTGGACTCCGGTTTCTTGTGACATTTGAAAGACTCCTATGGATTTGAAGGTTTAATTTATGAGATGGTGTCATATGCACAGAACATGCCAGGCACAAAACCGTGTGTTTTTAGATACTTAGAGGGTTTTTGTATTTTGGCTTACATGACAGGTTTGTTTTGTTATGGTGGGTATCCCCTACGAGCATTTCCAGGATCATGGTTGTAAAGGGTCAGCGATTTCGGTAAAGCCCTTGGTTTTGATTATTGTTCATGTAGGGTGAGATGAAATGGTGTTTTGAGTGACGGATTAATTGACAGGAATGATAGGCTTGGCGGCTATAAAGGGGATTTCCAGGTAAAACAAATCATCGGCTGATGTTTTTAGGTAGCTGTCCCAAAATCCTGGAGCGTCCACAGTACCCAGCTTTTCCGCCTCAAGATCCCGGTTCATGTCCATCATGGTGACCTCACCGCCCAAGAAAAAAAGATCCTGGCCGACGGGATCAATGGACAAGAGGCTGGTTTCGAGTCTGTGTGCCGATGCTATCATTGCTGATTCACATGCATCTTCAAGACACCCCTCCGGTTGCTGTATTTCAGAACAGATGATTTTATCAATGCTTGTACACGCCCTCTCAGTGTCAGTGGAATTGCCTGATAATAAGTGCTCCAGACCGGAAAGAACACTGGGGATGGATGCTCCGAGGTAATGAGAATTAAGCACTTGTAGTAAAAGCCGACCGGGTCTAATGGAAAAACCATGTTCTTCAAATAAGAGCACCATTGGAGATGATGGTTCTTTTTCGATGAGAATTGAATTCGCCCTTGTTATCGGCGCTCCGATACTTTGAATGTCAACGGATGGCATGCCGAAGGCGTCGTAAAAGCGGGCGGTTTTCAAAACATGATCAGCCACCCATTGTCCCGGCACACCGATACTTCGAAAGCTCATCATTGAATAGATGGTGAACCTTAATAAGGCGGAACTCTCCGTTTGTGCGAGTGCTTTTAGCTTTGCTGTGGATTCCTCTCTGCAGACGCTCTCCTGGAGTATTTTGTCCAGAGAGGGTGAATTGCCTTCTGTCCATCCGGTACGACACCGCGCGACTTTTTGTCCGCGGAGATCTTCAATTTTTAACCCCAACTCATTGGTAGGGGTGGTGTTTCCGCAGGTGAGATCTTCCGGGTCTGTTTCAGGGTTTTCCAAAGCGCTTTGGAGGCAATCCAAAAAGCTCTCGGCACACCCGTAATCACATTCTCCCATGAATGTCCACGGGCGGAGGGCTGTCATTATTTGTTCGCCTCCGTTTTCTCCGGAAGGCAGGACTACTTCTGAACGAACTTCGTACAAATCTGAAGGGTTTGGGACCAGATCGTGCATAATGATTATGGTCTGGAGGAAAGCATTTGGTTTTAGAGCATTTTCTCTGATTTCTTTGCAACCAAATGTTTCTTTTTTTCCCTCATCGTTTTTTGATAGTATGGTTACCGCATATGAAGATAAGAGTGGAAGGAACCCGAAAACAGCATTATCTTGCAATGATTCCAGAGTTCTGACTTTTTCGGCTATTATTGGATCGGACATTTCCAGTTCAGAGCATGTTCTGCCCAAATAGAGCGAAGCTTGTATTTGTTTCAGATCTTCAGGGTTATGCATCCCTTCGTAATCTGTAAAAACAATGAGGGATCCGAAACCGGCATCACTCACGGCGACATTATATCTAACCAATGGCGCAGACTCTGCTGTGACATCCACATCAAAAAAGGATTCTTCATAACCTGCCATTAAAAGCATTGTGGCTATTCCATTTTGGTCTGTGACCGCTTTAGGCTGAGCAAGTGTGGAGCCTCCTGTTTCTCCCCGCATGGCGAAGAGAATTTCCTCGCCGGCCAAAGGATCGCTTGTGTGATCTGTATAACGAACCTTCAGCGTTATGGATTCTCCGGGAACAAGCCCTATGTCTCTACCGGGGGGTGACAGAATCGTAAGTAAATTAGGGCCCGTTATTTCTCCGTCGGGATCTGGCTGACCAGCTGTGTCTGAGCAGCCAAAAAGGGCTACGCTCAGGCAAAACGTTAAGAAACACAATCGTGCAAAAAATGATTGCAAAGAATTAGGTAGTGAAATCGATCCGTCCATGCATTAAGAATACCACAGAGCTTTCCGGAAACAATACCTTAAGGAAATATCACTTTTACAATACCTTTTATTTTGCTTGAACTCCCAAAAAGGGGGTGCTAATAGACTTTGGTCATGAGAACAGCTCTGTTATTGGTAACCGTAGTGTTATAAAATGTCTTTTTTTCCAGTAATAGGGTTCAAAAATTATTGATTTCGGGTTTATACGTGCTTTTTATTGCAGTTTAGATTTTCCTTGGCGAAAAGTGCGTAGTTGGAGGTTTTTCGGTCTATGTTGCTAGATTGGATATATGGGCTGTTTTCAAATGATCTCGCCATTGATTTGGGTACAGCCAACACCCTCACCTTTGTAAAGGCTAAAGGAATAGTCAGCAATGAGCCCTCGGTGGTAGCTGTACAACGTAATTCTATGGGCGTGAAAAAAGTCATGGCGGTAGGGTATGAAGCCAAGGAAATGTTGGGGAGAACTCCTGCCAATATTGAAGCCATTCGTCCATTGAAAGATGGGGTAATAGCTGATTTCGAAGTGACCGAGGCTTTGTTGAGGTATTTCATCACGAGAGCACATCACAGAAAGACATTGGTGAGGCCGAGGATAATAGTATGTGTTCCTTCCGGGATCACCGAGGTCGAGAAGAGAGCGGTAAGGGACAGCACTTTAGCAGCGGGAGCCAGGGAGGTCTATCTTATAGAAGAACCCATGGCGGCTGCGATCGGTGCCGGTTTGCCCGTAGTGGAGCCTTCAGGAAATATGGTTGTAGACATAGGAGGAGGGACAACTGAAGTAGCCATTATTTCTTTGGCGGGGATAGTTTACTCCAAATCTGTGAGGGTGGGTGGGGACAAGATGGATGATGCTATAGCTCAATACATGAAGAAGAAATACAATCTTCTTATTGGTGAGAGGACTGCTGAAAAAGTAAAAGCCTCAGTAGGAACCGCGTATCCTCTGGAAGAGCTCTTAATGATGGATGTTAAGGGACGGGATATGGTGGCAGGTGTGCCTCGTACCGTGCGTGTCACATCCGAGGAGATCAGGGAGGCGATATCCGAAGCTATTAATTCTATTGTAGAGGCTGTGCATCTGGTTTTAGAGAGAACTCCACCGGAGTTGAGCGCGGACATTGCCGACAAAGGTTTGGTTTTAACCGGAGGAGGAGCGCTTCTGCGGAATATCGATGTTATGTTGAGAGAAGAGACAGGGTTGCCTGTAACCGTTTGCGATGATCCCGAGTGCGCGGTTGTGATGGGGACAGGGCTAGCTCTGAACGAAATCGGACTTCTAAAAGAAGTTGCTATAGACTGACTCTGCTCTGCCTTGACTCATGTTCAGGCTCTCGCCTTGCTAGGTTGGGGAATGCCTGCTACCCTGTTTTTCCTGAAAGAGAGAGGTTTGTCTGGTTGCCATGGTCTTTGTAATACTTTCAAGAAAGGCCCGGGAGTTGGTTCTTTGTGTTCTGCTCTTAACCCTCCCGGTGATTTTTCTTTATTCGAACATAAAGAAGCCTTCTGAAATAAACTCCTTTGATCGTGTGATTCTTAAAATATCCGCGCCTATTCAGCAGGCATCGGTTGCGGTTTTCAGGCGGGTTCTAGCGGTCTGGCAAGACTATCTTTATCTTGTAAAGTTGCGTGCCGAGAACAAAAAAATAAGAAGTGAAAATAAAATATTGAGGGCAAATAACAGAATCTTAACTGCCTGGGCCGCGCGTGGCCGAAAACTCGAGAGGATGCTTAATTTTAAAAAAGATTCGCCTGCGGAGATGCTGGCGGCAAAAGTGATCGGTCGTTCTGTGTCGCCCTATTTTAGAGTCGTCCGTATACGCATTGATCGAGGAGATAAGGAGGTTGCTCCGGGGATGCCTGTTGTCGTACCGGAAGGTGTTGTTGGGCGCATACACAGGGTTTTCGGTGAGTATTCCGATGTTTTGCTCTCTGTAGATCCTTCTAGCCGGATAGATGTTGTGGATTCAAGGACAGGTTCCCGTGGTATTTTAAAGGGGAGCGGAGATCAAAAAGGATACACTGCAAGAATAGATTATCTTTTAAGACAAGATGAGGTTCAGGTAGGGGATCAGGTGGTAACATCAGGGATGGGAGATCTGTTTCCGAAAGATCTTCCCGTAGGGACTATTGTGAAGGTCTTGAAGAAAAGCTATGGCCTTTACCAAGAGGTAGTAGTCAAACCGGCAGTGGATTTTTCAAGAATAACGAAAGTCATGGTGGTGATTTCTCCACCACCACCGCCGGATCCTACAGCTCCGAAAAAAGGGCACCGAAGAACAAGAAAGTCGAGAGTAGGGTTGAGACCTTATGATTGACACAAATTTTTTGAGCAAACTGGTTATGTATTTTGTTTTTGTAAAGGATGCGGGAAGTAAATGAATCGAAGGCATTTAGTTCTTTTTATTGAAGGGTATCTCGGGTTGGTGCTTTTAGCCCCCCTGAATCACCTGTTGCCTTGGAAGATACCCTTTCCTGATCTGGTTTTGTTGACGGTTCTTTATACAGCGCTGGCCGTAAAGGGCAGTTTTGCCGCAGGGGCCGCGGTGGCAGTTGGGCTGGGTTATTTGGCCGATTTGTTTACCGGGGCACCAAAGGGACTTTACAGCTTAACCTTGGGCATTTGTTATTTTACGGTGCGATCCATGAGCGCTCGACTCTATGTGAGAGGAAAGATCTCCCAGGTGATGGTGGCGTTTTTTGTTGCAATGGGGGTGGGGGTTTTGCAGGCGGTTATGACAGCATTTATTGGTGAGTACTCTTTTTTTCCACTTTTGAAATCGGCTTTCGGTGGAGCTGTAGCCACGGCCCTTTGTTCTCCGTTTGTTTTTTGGGTATTATGGTCCATGGATCGTAAGGTGGCGCCGGAGATAATTTTTGAAGGATTTTTTAGATGATTGGCAGTGGATCACAAGACATAGGTTTCGGAAAGAGGTCGCACTATTTAGTGGCAGTGGTATCGGTCTTTTTCTTTTTATTGGGCGCCAGACTCTTTCATTTACAGGTTATTGAAGGCGCAGAATATCAAAGGAAAGCTGAGAATAATTTTATTCACAGGGTTGTCCTCTCACCGGTAAGAGGGCTGATTAAAGATCGAAACGGCAGGGTTTTGGTACATAATCGGCCTAGTTACAATGTTTACATTATCCCTAGGTTTTTCACCGAGAGTGCTTTTGATAATCTAAAGAGACATCTTGGGTTGGATGACGAACAGATCAACTACATAGACAATAAAATCATAAAAGCGCAAGGGGAGAAGCGGTTTTTTTCTCTTCTCGCCGTGAGAGACATAGGCAGAGATGAGCTCGCGAAGTTGGAGACCAATATGCATCAAATGCCTGGTGTCAGGGTTGTTTCCGAGACCAGGCGCGTCTATCCCCACGGCCCCCTGGCCGCACATGTGCTGGGTTATCTCAATGAAGTGTCAGGCAGTGAGATTGAGAGGCTTAAGGGTTATCGACCCGGCGACAAGATTGGCAGATACGGTGTAGAGAGGCGATGGGAGTTCTATCTGCGCGGGATTCCAGGTATGGAGTCTTTTGTAGTGAACGCAAGCGGTCAACGTAAAGATGAAAATGTACAGAACAAGCTTCTTGGTCCTCTATCCAAGCGGCGGGAGGATGCGCGTCCGGGTTATCATTTAGTTCTGACGATAGATGCCGATGTACAGAAGAGCGCCGAAAGAGCTCTGCGGTGGCATGATTCCGGTGCGGCTGTTGTGCTGGAAGCAAAAACGGGACGAGTGTTGGCCATGGCATCAAAGCCCAGTTTTGATCCGAATGTGTTGAGTGGACGGCTCTCTCAAGAGCAAGCTCGCGCACTTTATGATAACCCTTATAATCCGATGTTGGATAAAGTTCTTCAAGGGAGTTACTTCCCTGGGTCAACTTACAAAGTCATTCCGGCAATAGCTGCTTTAGAGGAGCGACTGGTAGACACATCTGAAGAGCTTTTTTGTAAAAAATACCACGAATATGGGAAGCGGTCTGCCTTTCGTTGTACAAAAATGCATGGACCGATGGATTTATACCGGGCTATTGTACAAAGCTGTAATATCTATTTCTATCACATGGCCGAGAGGGTTGGGATGGATAGAATGGCACGTTATGCCAGAGATTTTGGTTTGGGGACACCAAGTGGTTTGGGGTTGAACAGCGAACAAGGTGGGTTCATTCCGACAAAGGCTTGGTACAACAAGAATATGCCCGGAGGTTTTCGAATAGGTCACACCCTTAACTCGGGTGTCGGGCAGGGTAATGTTACAGTGACACCATTACAACTTGCAGTGTTGTTTTCAACCATAGCAAATGGAGGGAAGCTTTATTTGCCTCAGATTGTGGAGAGAATAGAATCCACCGATGGTGAGGTTGTACAGGAATTTCCTCCACAAATCAGAAGGCGGGTACAAGTCTCTCAGAAAACACTTCGTTTGATTCGAGAGGCGCTATCAGGTGTTGTCAATCATCCTCTCGGGACGGCGCATGAAGCTAGGGTCAATGATATCGAAGTAGCCGGTAAGACCGGGACGGCACAGGTAAGAAAAATCGGGAAAGCAAGGCGGGGAGGCAAAGAGTGGAGAAGGTTTATGGATCATGCCTGGTTTGCAGCCTATGCACCGGTGGGTGATCCGGAGATCGTCGTTGTGGTGTTGGTGGAACACGGCGGAAGCGCGGCCAAAGTTGCAGCGCCGGAGGCCATAAAAATCATTAGACATTATTTTAAGCAGATCAAGCCTCGGCGCCAACAAAAGGGCGATTCTATTTGAGTCGACACTGCTTTTTGCTCAGGTTTTTGCATGCAAACTTTATTTAGGAGACTTCGAGTTGAGCTTGATTGGACACTATTACTCATTTTGATGTCCATTATTGGGATAGGTCTGATTAATCTGTACAGTGCCTCGCGGGGTCTTCGTGAGGGGATGTTTTTTCAACAAGTCTATTGGGTGATTTTAGGGTTTTCTGTTTTTCTAGTGGTAGCGACGATAGACTACAGGCTGTACAATCAGTACGGCTATATTATATATGTTCTAGGGATTTTGACGCTGATATTGGTGGTGCTCATCGGGAGGACGGTAAAAGGTTCAACTAGATGGCTTGGTTATGGGCCTTTTCAAATCCAACCCTCGGAAATCATGAAGGTAGTGGCTATTATAGCATTGGCAAAATATCTTCATAACGAACCTACCCCCGAAGGAAGAAACTTAAAACAGATGGTGATCCCCTTTGGGATAGTGGCTTTGCCCATAGCATTGATTTTGTTGCAACCTGATCTGGGCACTGGAATGCTGATTTTGCTGATCTTTTTTTCATTGATGCTCATAACGAAGCTCAAGATAAGATCTCTCATTACATTGTTGTCAACGGGGTTTGTGATAGTGCCGCTGGTATGGAGCTTCATGCTTAGAGATTATCAAAAGCGGCGAATACTAGTGTTTCTGGACCCATCCTCTGACCCGTCGGGGGCCGGCTGGCATTCCAGGCAGTCTATATATGCCATCGGGTCAGGTAGACTTTTTGGAAAAGGATATATGCAAGGAACTCAGCATCAGTTTAAGTTTCTGCCTGAACACTGGACGGATTTTCCTTATTCGGTTTGGGCGGAGGAGTGGGGTTTTTTGGGAGCGCTGATTTTGCTCGGGCTTTATTTGTTTCTCATAATATGGTCGATTAGGCTTGGTGCCAAGGCGAGAGATCGTTTCGGAGCGCTTATTTGCTTCGGAGTGGGAGCCATGTTTTTTTGGCACGTCATTATCAATGTCGGAATGGTTACAGGGTTGGTGCCTGTCGTTGGTGTTACTCTGCCTTTGTTTTCATATGGGGGGTCTTCCATCCTTACCTTCATGATGGGAGCGGGTTTGTTGATGAGCGTTGGCTCTCGACGTTATTGGGGTAGCTAACAAAGAGATCAAGGTTTTAGGTTATGGATTTTTTCTCTCATGGAAAGAAAGATCTTCTTGGATTTGTCGCTAAGAGTCCGGCTATGGCTCCGGTCAGCGCATTTTTGTCTAGGCAATCAAAAACAAACCTGCCGATCATTATCGAAGGAGAGGCGGGTACAGGTAAAGAATTTGCTGCGCGGTTTTTGCATTACAATGGTTCCAGGAGGGAGGCTCCCTTTTCCACACTTTCCTTGACATCTTTGCCTCCCGAGCTCGTTTTTAATGAGCTTTTTAGTGTCACCACAGGAAAGTTTCATGGAACCCGAGGGGGAAGTTTGGTTTTAAAAGAGCTTTGGGCGTTGCCAAAAAAAGACCAAAAACGGCTTGTGGAAATATTGAGCGATGATGGCAGGAAGGACAAAACTCCGCTGGAAGTGTGGGATGTCCGTTTGATCATGACATCATCCATGAATCTCGAAAAATCTGTTGAGAGCAAATTTGTAGATCCTGAGTTGAAGAGATTTCTGCAGCAAAACAGGGTCCTTATCCCCCCACTACGAAGAAGACCTTCAGACATAGGGGGTTTATGTGAGTTGTTTTTGGAAAGGATGGCAAATGATCTCGAAAGGCCGAAGATCAGGATGGATGCACGAGTTATAGATAGGCTGATTGAATATGATTGGCCCGGCAACATTAAAGAGTTAAAAGATATTGTAAGGCGAATAGTGGTCCAGGCGACAGAAAACCGGATAACAGAGCACCACCTGAAAGGGATCCTTCCTATGGTAGAAGATGATATTCCAGTTGACAGGTTTTCTTTGGAGGAGCTCATGAGAGCCAAGCTCGGGACCTTTTTAAAGAGAATCCGTGGATACCATGTTGAAGGTCTCTACTCTGAGGTGATGTCTCGTGTTGAGACACCGCTTCTGGAGTTGGTGCTTGAAGAGACGGGAGGAAATCAACTTAAGGCCTCGAAAATATTGGGGATCAATCGCAACACGCTTCGCAACAAAATCAGGAAAAAGAGCATAAGAGTTCGTTGAATTATGATCATTATCTGATTTTATTTCTATTGAATAAGTTGTTCTTGCGAAAACTCTAGATACTCCGCTAAAATGAAGAACTCTTTTTTTATGGTGACTTATGACTCAAAAAGAAAATACTGTATTTGCTACATCTTTGTTATTGGATCTTCTCCCTAAGAAAACCTATACACGTTTAGCAGAGTTAGGTGGCAGGGTTCCAATACCCAGGATTTTTAGAAGAACTGCTTATGATCTTTTTTCTCGTTTATACAATATAAACAAAGGTGAGATAGGGGGCGATCTAAGTGATTATGAATGTTTTGATGATTTTTTTACTAGAAAATTGCCCAGCGGTTGTAGAGATATAAAGACTCATGAGAGTTTGTTTATAAGCCCTTCGGATTCACAAGTGGTAAGCGTTGGAAAGGTGTCACAAGGGGCAATGTTACAGGCCAAAGGAATGTTTTATAAGGCAGAAGATCTTCTAGGATCAAAGAAACTGGCCGATGAATTTGAAGGCGGAGATGTTTTAACCCTCTATCTCCGCCCTCGGGATTACCATCGCGTTCATTTTCCGGTGTCCGGTGTGGTGGACGAGGTTTGTTATATTCCGGGTAACCGATATCCGGTGATCCCAGCGGCCGTGAATTCAGTGAAAGGTCTCTATAGGAAAAACGAGAGGGTAGTGACGATACAAAGCAGTTCATTATTGGGCCGGGTGACAACTGTGATGGTTGCTGCCTTGGGTGTCGGCAATGTCTCTTTGAGTTGGGGTGCGAATGGGCCTGTATATACGGGTGAAAATGTAGATTTTTCCGGACTGGAAAATGTTGAAGTGGATGCCGGAGATGAGTTGGGAATTTTCCATTTGGGCTCTTCGGTGATAGTCTTGTTTCAGCGAGACAAAATTAAGTTGAAAAGTGTTGATGTTGGCGCAACAGTTCGAATCGGAGATGTGTTGGGAGAGAGAAAAACTTGAGTTTTTTAGATGGATTGTGTTCATGAGTAAACGTACTGGTATTATATAGCATCTTGAGGGGAATGGCGTTGAAGACTAGAAACAGACAGCTTGTGTTTACCAAAAGAGAGTTGCAAGAGATGGGGGCCACCATTCGGGGTGTGGAAGAACCTGAGAGGAAGAAAAAAAAGAAGAGAGGTTGGATGAGCGTGCCGGAAGACGGCACGAACGAGGAAGAAGAGGCCACAATATTTTCAGGTGAAGGTTCGGAAGCTTTTCGCGAGATGAGTGAAGTTTTGGAGGCTAGTGTAAACAAGGCTTTTGATGCTTTGCCGGATTACACTCCTAATCTTCCCATGATGTCGGGGGGGACGTTGCAGGCTCTCGACAATGTCATAGCAGGGCTCTCGGATGATGAGTATGCGGTATCAAATGAAAATGAAAGCGCTGAAGATGACTTTATCATTCCAATTACACTGGCAACAAAAGATGATTCGGGTTCTGATGAATCAACACAGACTTTTCCACCGCCTGTGCCGGCACATTCAAAAAGCAATGGTGATGTTGATAAAGAAACAGCTTTCAGAGGAGATGGGCACTCGTCGACGACTAATGTAAGCGGTGTTGTCGAAAAAGACGAAGCCCTGTTGGAAAAAGACGAGACGGTAAAGAAGAGCACCGGAGGTTTAGAAGAAAATACTGCAATCGTTGAGAAAACAGATGAGACAGAGAAAAACAAAGCTGAGGCGACAGGCTCTTTTGACAGCGTTTTTAAAGCGTTCTCCTCTTCCGGAGATGTTACTGCAACGAGCGGAGAGATTGCCTCACATAAGGAACAGGCAGAAGGTTTATTAGCAGGTGGGTCGTCATCGGGGCAAAGTCCGGTTGAGGCATCATTTCAAGATGACGAAGAGGAGGAGGATAAAGATGGTATTGTAAAAGGAACCAATATCAAAGGGTCGGATACAGTGCGTATTTATAGTGGTGCCTTGGTTAATGATGCACCAGCGCCGGCATTGGAAGATGAATCAGCCGAATTGTTGGAGCCGCCGCCGGTCCCGGAAGAAGAGAAACCGCCGCCACCACCGGTGCCCGAAGAAGAGAAACAATCGCCGCCGCCGCCGGTGCCCGAAGAAGAGGAAACATCGCCGCCGCCGCCGGTGCCTGAAGAAGAGGAAACATCGCCACCGCCGGTGCCCGAAGAAGAGAAACAATCGCCTCCGCCGGTACCAGAAGATGATAAGAGGACGACCAAATCATTCCCTCCCCCGGTACCGCAAGGTAAACCTGCAGGCCAAGAACCCTTGTCGGCGGTGGAAGTGGTAGAATCGGAAGAAGGGGGTGGTGCTTCTGCTAAAGGTTTGAAGGGGGAGGATTCTCTCAATGAGAGCTCAAGGGAAAAAGCTTATGAAAAGCCCTCAGCCCCAAAGAAAAAGAAAAAAGCTAAGCGAAAAGCTAAAAAGAAGACTTGGTTTGAAGGGTTTTTCAATGATGATTACCTGCTGACACTTCCTTATGAAACCACTGATGTATCCATCATTGAAGCTGATTTTATTCAAAAGCAACTGGATCTTCCCAAAGAGAGCCGGTTACTGGATCTTGGCTGTGGATATGGGCGTCATGCGGTGGAGATGGCTCGCAAGGGATATAACTTGGTTGGGTTGGATAGTTCTCTTCCAATGCTGATAAAAGCTGCAGAGTTAGGCGAGCAATATGGTGTGGAAGTCAATTTCATGCATGGTGACATGAAAGACATGAGTTTTGAAAATAAGTTTGATGGAGTTTATTGTTTTAATACAAGCTTTGGGTATTTTGACGATGATCTAAACAAGAAGGTCTTAGGACAGATATTTAATGCGCTGAATCCCGGTGGCCGGTTTCTTTTAGAGGTAGTAAATAGAGATTTTATTTTGACCGATTTACCCCTCAGGGTGTGGTGGGAGGGGAACGGTTGTGTGGTCATGGAGGAGGTGGAGTTTAATTATTTTACAAGCAGGATCGAATCAAATCGTTCGGTTGTATTTAATGATGGTCGGCAGGTGGATCACAACCTGTCTATTCGTGTTTACAGTTTGCATGAGCTTGGCAGGTTGCTACATCAGTCCGGATTTGTTGTACGTTCAGTGACAGGTAATTTAGCTACTCCCGGAAGATTTTTTGGGCCTCATTCTCCTTACCTGATTATCAAGTCAGAAAGAAAAAAATAATAAGAGATGCGATGATGTAACAGTGGATCATCCTTCTATATAAGGGCAATCGAAGCCTTTGGCTTTGAGTTGTGAACAAAGCTTTTTTCTGGCTCTCTCTGCGATTTGACGCGCTCTCTCTCTGCTCACACCAAACTCGTTACCTATTTCCGCGAGGGAGCGTGGTTTATCTGCAAGAAAACGTGAATCAGCAATAAATCGTTCTCTTACATCTAATTCTCTTAACGCGTTTCCAACAGCTTGTTTCAAACGTTCTCTCTCTTGTGAAAAGATAGCTTCTTTTTCAACTCCTTCTTTTGTAGGTATGTCGGTTTGACGAATTAAGTCTAAAGAAACATCTCTTTTTGGTGCGTCCGGCGCTGAGGAGCTTCCAAGCAATCGTCTCTCCGCCCTGGTTGTTCCTCGGGCGGATACACTGCGTGATCTTGCAATGCATTGTCTTATTGCATCACGAATCCACCACGCAGCATAGGTCACAAGCCGCGTCTTTCGATCAGGATCAAAGCGTTTTACTGCTTCCGCCAAGCCTAAATTTCCAGCTTGCACGAGCTCATTGAGATCGCAACCGTAGCGTCTGTATTCCAAGGCAACTTTGACCACATATCTGAGGTTTGCCAAAATGAGTTTTTCAGCAGCTGATGAGTCATTTTCATCTCTTAATCTGCGTGCCAGCTCCAGTTCTTCTTCTGTTGATATTGGATGATAACGAGCGGCAAGAGAGAGATAGAAAGAAAATCCGTCACGAAGTTCGTTGGTTTTCGGATTTTTTGCAAGAACCATGATTTTAACCTCACTGTAAAATGTTCAGAGAGGTGTACTTGCAAAAGTTGTACCGAGGATGTAACGACATAAAAAAGCTTGTATATCAGGAGGTTTCAACAAAATAAAGAGAATCAACAATTTGCGCAGCGCAAATTTTACGCCAATCGTCCTGGTGGCGCATATTTTGCGTGGTGTTTCAGGGTTGGGACATTTGATCTTTTCTATACAGTTTCATCTTGTATTGGATTTTTCGTTTGCTAATCCCAAGAATCTCAGATGCCTTTTTTGTGGATCCTCCCACCAACTCCAGGGTTTTTTCGATCGCATAGCGTTCAATCTCTTTAAGTGAAGAACCTGGAATAATTGGGTTTTCTGTTGTGGTTTTTTGAGAGAGATAAGGGGGCAAGTGTTCTTCTTGTATTCGAGGGCCATTGACTAAAACTACGGCTCTTTGGATTGCATTTTCCAATTCGCGGACATTTCCAGGCCAGTGATAGGACATCAGAGCTGAAATTGCGTCATCTGCGAAACCCATTATCTCTTTATTGTTTTCCCTGCAAAATCGCTTCAAAAAGTACATGCATAACAATGGAATATCTTTTGGTTTTTCTCTTAATGCGGGTACATGAAGAGAAATAACATTTAATCTGTAGAACAGATCTTCGCGAAATTTCCCTTTTTTTACAGATGTTGGAAGATCTTTATTTGTTGCGGCAAGGATACGAATGTCCACATCGATTGTTTCAGTGCCTCCTACCCGCTGGAATTTTCGTTCTTGGAGAAACCGAAGCAGCTTTACTTGGGTGCCCAGCGGGATTTCCACCACTTCATCCAATAGCAAAGTTCCTTTGTCTGCGAGCCGAAAGTGCCCTTCATGTCTTTGAACGGCTCCTGAAAAAGCTCCTTTTTCATGTCCAAAAAGCTCGCTCTCTAAGATCCCTTCAGCGAGTGCGGCACAGTTCAAGGTCACAAAAGGACCGTTGTTTCGAGGACTGTTGTTGTGAATAGCTCTGGCTACAAGCTCTTTTCCGGTGCCGCTTTCCCCGCAAATAAGTACTGAAGCCTGACTTGGCGCAATTTGCTTTATTGCCCGGTAAAGAGTGTGCATTGGTCCACTAGTCCCAATCAAACCGGAAAAACCCTC
The DNA here is from genome assembly GCA_011390535.1 of Deltaproteobacteria bacterium. Lineage (GTDB taxonomy): Bacteria > Myxococcota_A > Polyangia > HGW-17 > SLPX01 > SLPX01. The sequence goes on from JAABSF010000002.1 coordinate 15,902, forward strand.
TTCTCCGTCTTCGAAAATCTGCTGTGTTGATTCTTGAGAGAGGCTGCTATTCCTACGCTTTAGTGCTTTTTCTATACTGTCGATGAGAGCATTTTCTTCTACCGGCGTTCTGAGGAAATCTGAGGCTCCGTCTTTTACTGCTTGAACAGCATCAGTCCATGAACAGGTCTTGTCCATGAAAATTACCGCAATATCAGGGTCCATTTCCTTTAGTTTCTTTAGTAAACGACGGCCCCATATCCCTTGAGTGTGGTAACATGAAAGAACCAGATCCGGACGGAACGCAGCAAACTTCTCTAATGCCTTGAATCCGTCTACGGCGCTTTCTACTTCGTGATCAAAACGTTCCAACAGATCCTTTGTTTCACGACGCAATGTTTTTGCGCCGATGACAAGAAGTATTCTCCCCTGTGTCTTGCTGTTTATCTCAAAAGTCATGGGTTTTTTCTCATGAATCCTTTGATTTCAATAAGCTGTTGGTGGCTTTTTGAACCTTGATTTGTTCAGAGCGAAAAATTTTCGCATCTGTTTATTATCACTTAATGTTACGAAAACCAAGGGAGATAAAAAATGATATAGCGGGAGTGCTGTTCTGTGAATTAGGACTGTCCACTCGGCCTAGCTTCGACTTTTAGCCACGGTCTTTGTCTACATTATATCCAATTTTTGAAAACCGCGCCCATAGAGTGGTAAAAATCTGGTATTTTGAATGGATACAAGTAAAATGTACCACTCTATCCCGAAAAAAGGGGAGGGAAAGAAGTACAGAAAAGAGACAGAAGAAAAAGAATTGATTTTTTAAACGAGAACCGGAGAGGTCATGAAATATGATGGAATGTTTTTTTCAGAACCCGTCTTTAAGGGGTCTTGCTAGGTTGGAAAAACTCCGGCTCAGCGGAATACTATGTGTTTTTGTTTTCCTGTCTGTTGGGTTTGTGTCGTGCAAACAACCGGTGCAAGGGCCCCAAGATACTGTGAAAGCTTATGTTTTGGCTATCAAACAAAATGATACCGACAGGGCTTATTCGTTGCTTTCAGAAGGTTTGCGGGAAAGATGTACCCGCAGACAGTTTAAGCGCAACTTGAAACAAGCAAGGAAAAAGAACAAGAAAGAGTTAGAAACTCTATTAAACAAACCGAAAAATATTCAACACACCGCTTCGGTGGATCTTGGGTCCGGTGATAAGCTTCTTTTAGAAAAAGAAGGAGGTGTGTGGCGTGTTGTAAGTGAACCGTTTTCCTTTTATGGACAGAAGACACCTAGAGAGGCTCTGAGATCTTTTGTGAGGGCGTTGGAGCGGAAGCGGTATGAGGTTCTTCTTAAGTTTGCTCCAAGGCAGTGGCGCAAACAAATGGAAGTAAAGGATATCAAAAGGTTGTATGAAGGAGAGAGAGCAAAAAAGACTAGAGTTTTGGTAGCTAATTTGAAAAAGAGCTTGGATAATAGAATAGAGATCAGTGGCGACAAAGCTGTGATGTTGTATGGAGATAATCAGCAGGTCAGGTTTGCCAAAGAAGAGGGTGTCTGGAAAATTGTGGGTTTTGAGTAACTCTGTTATCAGGGCTTGAAAAATTTTCACGATCTGGGTTTTTGTGCTAAGTGTTTGTTTTTTCTTATGGTTTAAGAAAAAAAAAGGTTTTAGAGTTTGTGGTTTGGAATAGACATGACAGATGTTTCACAGATCGTTCTAAAAAGTAAGAGAATGGCAGAGCGACGATCCATTATAGAGATCGGGTTTTTTGTCTATTATATCGGGAGCTTAGAGTAACAGCGGCAAAAAAAACAGCTCTCTGGGCTTGCCTGGTCTATGGATTGCATATAAAATTGAAGTGAGACTTTAATTTTATACTCGGAGAAAGATCATGTTGGATGCATGGATCATCGAACAGATAAAAAAGGAAGAAGAAGGAACACACGAGCACAGAGATCAACCTCAAGTTCAGATTGATCTTCCAGTGGATTATGAAGAGAGAACCCGAAAGGAAGATCGAGATAAATCTGATCGTGGGGTGACCATCGTAGATTATACGGTCTGATTTTTTTGTTTGAAGCTTCAAGCCCGGGCGATTCAATGTAGTCATCCGGGTTATTTTTTTGGTCAAAGCGGGTTTGCCTTTTTAAGCTATGTATTTTTAAAAACGCCTGTGGATGTTATTGTTTTAAAAGCTTGGTAGGGAAGTTATTTATAGGGATCTTGCAGTTAACAAAGAAGGGTCGAAGTAGATCGGTGTGAATCTGCCGAAGGCTTTTTTGTGTGAGCCTTTATGTTGAGTTATTCATAATATGTCTTATGAATATTATCTTAAGGCTCGTCTAATAAATGAACAAACTGGAACCGACTGAATAGTCGTTTCGTTGTCGCCGGTGAAACAAACTGCAACAGGATGTAATTTTTTTCAGCAAGGCGATGGCAGGACCGAGCGCGTCGAACCGCCTGGCCTGCAACGCGTGAGGAGGGCGAATACATTGTCGTATTCAACCGACCAGGAACTAAACAGGGTGAGGAGGATTGGTGTAAGATCCCCAAGGTTTTTTATAAAGAAGGCCGTGGTGATGGTGCTATTTATTGTTTTGTTTTCTTCTGGTTGCAATAACCGCCATAAGATGGCTCGTAGAGGTGGCTCCAGCAATGTAGTCAATAATGGGAAAGAGAAAGTTTCATTAAAAGATGCTGAGTCTTTTGAAGGGCCTATCAAAGATCCTTTAAAAAAGTATCCAGGTTTATTTCAACGTTATAAAGGTTACTCAATTGTTGTATCCGCCGATCTGAATGGTGTTTGGATAAACGGAAACCTAATTGGGAGGCTGATCAAGGGTAGGATTCCGCCCATGGGGCCGTCTGAAGAGATTTCAAGGTTTGCGATTCCTGTTTTAAAAAGACGTTTTGTAAAAGTACTTGGTTCTGTCCCCATGAGCGAATGGAACCTTTTATTGGTTGTATCTCTCGATGTAGAAATGGATGTAATACAGCGAGTTTTGCAAGCCGCAGGCCTGGCCGGCATAAATAAATATAAGCTGGAAAGAGTGTTGGAGAGGTAAACTTCGCTCCATGAAAGCAAAACAGCAATATCGGCTCGAAGCTTTGCTTAATGTGCGGGAGAGAGCACTGGAAGACGCTAGAAGAGCATTGTCGTGCGCCACGGATGAAGTTTTTGCTGCTAAAAAAGCGGTGGATCGTTTCCGAGACGAGAAGAAGAAAAAAAAAGAAGAAATTGTAGAGATGTCTCGTCATCTTGAATTTTCATGCTTGCGCGCACAAGACCTTTTGTTACGGGCATCTACATTGGAAGCTTTAAAAAAAGATCTATTATGTTTGGAGAAAGAGCTGAACAGAGCGTTGAAAATACATCAAGAAACTCAAAATAAAGAAGCGAAGGCCGCTGCTTTGGTGCGAGAGGCCCAGGGCGAACTTAAAGTTCTCCAAAAACACAAAGAGAAATGGGAACACGAAAAGAAAAAGTCCGAGGAAAAGCGAGCTGAAGAGATTATGGAAGAGGCAGCGTTGACTTCATCTTGGCGCAAGGAGTTTGAACAGTAAAACTAGCAGCAAACACCGCTCAAATGCGTTGGTTTACACGATCCCACAAAGTGTCGATGTCGATCGAACAGGCCGTCGTCTTCCGGCGACAGTCGTTGACAGGAACAGCAACTTATGAAACGTAAAAACCCCATGTGTTTTCAGGTTAGTCGTTTGATTAAGAGTTATGTGATTCAGGACAGAATCACCAGTGAAAGTTTGGGGCTGGTTGGGTTGTTGGCATTTCTCCTTGGGGTATGGTCTGACTCATGTATTTGACCTCCTTTGATTGGACCGTCATTTTCGGTTATGGGGTTCTTGTTGTTGTTATTGGAGTCTTTCTTGCCCGAAGAGCCGGTAAAAACACAGAGCAATTTTTTTTAGGAGGACGATCCCTTCCTTGGTGGCTGCTTGGGACATCTATGGTGGCGACGACTTTTGCTGCAGACACCCCTTTGGCGATAACAGAAATAGTTCGCACTGAAGGTGTCTGGGGAAACTGGTTCTGGTGGACGTGGGCGGTTGGGCACACCCTAGCTGTTTTCCTGTTTTCAAGGCTTTGGCGTCGGGCAGAGGTATTAACTGATGCAGAGTTGATCGAGCTCCGATATTCCGGGAAAGCGGCTGCTGCACTTAGAGGTACCAAGGCCGGTCTTATGGCGCTGGTTTTTAATCTCTTGATTTTGGGGTGGGTGACCAGGGCAATGGTGACCATTTTAAGGGAGACCATGAACATCCCGGAGGTTTGGGCACTTGTCGCCTGTGGTCTGCTGGCTGTGTTCTATGCTACGATGGCAGGTTTTTGGGGAGTTGTGATAACAGACTTGATTCAATTTGTGCTGGCGATGATAGGATCCATTTCTTTTGCTGTTTTTGCTGCGTGGAAGCTGGGTGGGTTGGATTCCTTGTTGGAAAAAGCGGAGTCCGCAAAACCAGGTGTCACAGACCTTGTACCGCAGTTGATGATAGGAGAACCCCAAACAACGAAATTTCTCATTTTGATTTTTATAGGATGGTGGGCGACACACAACGCTGATGCCGGGGGGTACATGATGCAACGGCTCAGCTCGGCCAAAGATGAACGACATGCGCTGGGTGGGGCAATGTGGTTTGCCGTATCCCATTATGCTTTAAGAGCCTGGCCCTGGATTTTGGTCGCCCTTGCATCTCTGTCTTTTCTTCCCCTGGATGGGTTTGCTGAACACAAGGCGGCTTATCCTCGTTTGATTGGGATGGTTCTTCCGGTCGGCCTGAGAGGTCTTATGGTGGCCTGCTTGCTGGCCGCCTTTATGTCTACTGTTGATACTCATTTGAACTGGGGGGCTTCTTATATAGTATCGGATCTTTATAAACGGTTTTTGAAAAAGGATGGCGATGAGAGACACTATGTTTTTATCGCCAGAGTAGCTTCGGTTTTTTTAGGCGTAGCGGCGTCTTTTGTTTCTTTGGGAATTGAATCAATCAAAGGGTCTTGGGCACTTTTATATAGCATGGGCGCCGGATTGGGGCCTTTTCTAATACTCAGATGGTTTTGGTGGAGGATCAACGCATGGACTGAACTGTCGGCGCTTTTTGTATCTGTTTTTACGGGAGCATTGCTTGCAATGTTAGGGGTGGATTATGAATATCGCCTATTGATAGTTGTAGCGTCGAGTTTGCTGGGCGCATCAATAGTGACATTTCTAACAAAGCCGGTGGAGCTTTCAAAGCTGGAGAGCTTTTACAAAAAAGTTGTCCCCGGGGGTTTTTGGGGGCCGATTCGAAAGACAATGGAGAGGAAACCTGTGCTTGAGCCCATTATGCGAAAAAGCATCGGTGTGGATCTATCCTTGGGCATTATGCTGATATATGGTGCCACTCTGGGGGTGGGAAAACTTCTCTTTCAAGAGTTGCTTCAAGGTGCATTGTTGTTCTCTATCTGTTTTGTTTCCGGTTCGGTGTTATGGTTTCGGTACAGCGGCAAAAAGTTTTTTCGGCAGGATATATGATGAATAAATTCCAATTTCTTTTTCTGTTATTTTTTTTGGCGGCTTGTTCGGATACCGGCGGTGAGACGTTGGATGCATCATTAGATGGAGGGGTTGATCCTGATGGAACACTCCCCCTGGATGCTTCAGACGACGCTACGACTCAACTTGATTCCCAAACACCTGATGCGGAAGTTCCTGAGCTTAATGTGATTTTTTTTGATGTAGGCCAGGGAGATTCTACTTTGCTCCAATCATCAAGAAACAGGGCGGCGCTGATAGACACCGGAAGGACAGTGGAGAATGCCGGCAAGGTGGGCGATGTTTTGTGGCCTTCTTCTTTCTATTATACCGTTTTGGTGACTTCGCATTTTGATGCCGATCACATGGGGTCAGCCTCGAGAATTGTATGTGGATATGATGGAGCCCCGGGGGTTGCTGGAGTGGATGACAATGGAGATGGTTATACAGACTCACGGGTTTTGCAGGGCGAATACGGTTTTCCAGGGAGCGATGATTTTGTTTTTTCTACAGTCTGGGATAGAGGTGATTATGATTTGCCGGACACAACCCTTATGGAAGAATATCTGGCGGCTTTTTACGGTGTACGTTATACCCCTGAGACGGGTGAGTTTTTGAATTTGGGTATGGATGATCTCAAGATCGAGGTTGTTACAGTAAATGGTGAAATACTTGGAGGGGATTTTTTCGAGCCGGAGGATGAAAACGGTCGCTCCCTTTCTGTGCTGGTTTCCTTTGGTGATTTTCATCTCTTGATTGCTGGTGACTTACCCACAGAAGGCGAAAATATACTAGCCCAAACTCTTTTCGACAGAGGTGTTGCTCTCAATGTTCTTCGTGCCGGACACCATGGTTCCGATACGTCCACCGGTGAGCTTATTCTTGATTACCTTCAGCCTGAGGTTGTGGTGATTTCCGTCGGGGACAGCCAGAGTTGTGGCCCGGGGTTCAATGCATATGGGCATCCTTCTCAAGATGTTTTAGATCGCCTGGCGGCAGGATCCGTGGAAATGGTTTTTCAAACACAACAAGGAGGTGCACGCCCGGCGACAGGGGTATGTACACCAGCGACAGGTGAAACGTATCCCCGCAATTATTACAATCTTGATGTAGTATTCGCTTCAGATGATATCTTTCTATCTACTCAAGGAAGTGGTTACACAATAGAAGCGGCAGGAGTCACTTACAGTTTTTAGGAGTGACTCGTCACCCTCCCAGGTAAAGGCCGCAGTTAGGGCATTCCCCTTCTTTCAGCGGCTCTTTAGACCCGCAGGCCGGACAGGCGGGCTCTTCTCCATCGTCGTCATCATATTCTTCGCCGGATTCTTCATCGTCGCCATGGTTCATTTCTTCTTCTGTCGGTTCTGCTTCACTGTCATTCATAAACTGCAGTCCGTCTTTTTCCAGCAGATCCTTCCATTCGTCGTTCAAAAGCCCAATTGCTCTTTCTAAATCCTCTTCCGCCACTAATACGTCTAGAACCATCGCGACACCTGAGCGGGGGTCTACGTCTTCGGCTGGAATTATTACGGCGGGGATTTGTATACTCAGCAATGTATCTACGATTTCTTTGCAGGCCGACACGCTACCTCGAACTATCGCTGCAAGTTCTTTGTCTTTAAGAAAATCAACCGCTCTTTCCGGTGTAATTGGCTCCGGCACATCCTCGATATTCGAAACCAGGCCCACATTACAGCTCCCACAGACTTCAAACCCTTCTTCAAATTCAGCACGACATTTTGGACAAAATGGCAATTTATATCCTCCCTTTTTTCGATGTATAGGTTGCCAAAACAGCTCTGCCCACCGGTTTTGGTTCTGCTGGAGCAACATATGGGGAGCTTTCTATATCTGAACAATATGGCGGGATATTTCTTATGATGCCTTCTGTCACAAGGGTGACGCTCCCGCCGGGGTCAAAAGACATTGCCGAGAAAGCCTCTTGCTCTCGCAGCAGTCCGGCGAGCTCTCTATAAGTTGCTCCCACGCTGTCACGTATTCTCCCGTTTACGGCAAGCACAATCATCTCTGAATCCCGGGTCAACCCCACACCAAGTTTTGGGCTGCGAAGGTTTTCCAAGTCTACTCTCCCCGATTGAGTCAATCTGGAATTTCTAGTTTTCCAACCTTCAGCCTTCAAATCTATCGCCATCCTATTGTTTTGTAAAAGCAGGGGACCTGCTTCGATGGCATGTACCATGTCTTTCCAAAAACTCGGCCAGGCAAAATCATAAACTATTTCTGTGCCTGCGAAATATGTATCTGCCAGCAAGTCATAATACATCTCCAGATTTACACTTAAGTGTAGACCCACCGGTTTTAGTTCGATTTCATTTTGGTTTGTTTCGTCAGGCAAAATGATGTCGGTGACGTGTCGGCCGGCGAGTACCAATATTGCTCTGTCTTCTATGGGTATTTTGGGTTTTGAGTGGTTTAGAGTGTAAATGGCTGTTTCGTCGTGTGGTGGAACTTCTGGGTTGATAGCACTTTTTTTCCAACTGATTCGAGGAGCGGTTGGATTATTTGTTTTAATCGACCCGGGGAAATTTAGTTTCAACCTGGCAATATGGGGGCGACCGTTCTTATCAAAAGCCAGGGCGGGTCTGTTGAATAAAGGCGGAGATAATATGCGACTGTTGATCATGAGCAAGCCCAGGGGAGAACCTAACAGTTCTTTTGACAAGCCCAATTGATGCATCACCTTTTCGCTGATCATATATCCGCCGTTCCATGCGGCAGCTACTTGGTTTCCTGTCTCCCCTTCATAACGCAGAGCTATGTCCAAAACAGTTTCTTCTGCATGTCTGGCATTTTGCAGTGCAAAGGAGAAAACGGAGTTTTCAGGGTGCATTTTTAAACGTGCAATTACAGATGTATAGGGTAGCCCATCATTATGGCGGCCGCACATATGTTCAAGTCGAAGATGTTTTGTTTCGTGGATTTCGGTATTCTTTTCGGTCAGACTTTCCGACAAAATATTTTGTACTGGAGATGCTGTCAGCTCTGAATGAGTTTCTATCAGACTCCAAGCTCTATCTTTGCCTCTTTCCAAACACTCTAGTGTGCGAAAAGAAGGAGAGTTAAGCAAACAGGAGAGATCCTTGCTCGTCTGCAAAGAAAAAGGGTGTCCGATTGTCGGCCGGATTCTTCGAGGCACGAACTGCAGATAGGAAGCTCCTTTGGGAATTCCCATGAGGGCAGCCGCTGGGCTTTCGGTTATTGTCCCGAAACGAAAGCAAGGCAGATCCAAGAGGTCCAGGGTGTGTGCATTATGATCTCCCGATGCTGTTATCATGCCATTGGACTGTCTAAGAAGCTTTATGCGTGAGAGCAGCTTTTCGCCGAGTTGTCCCAAATCCGTGCCGAAAGATGTGGACTTCGCAGCAATAATTTGAAAACGGTTTTCTGTCATGGCCTTTTTCAGGGGCGCCAACGTCTCAAGTTCTAAAAGCTGTTTTAAGTCTTGAGTTGTTGTTCTGTCACCTAATGATGTCTCTCTCGCAACAAATGTTATCGAATAATCCTCTCCGGTTCGTGCGGTTACAGCCCGCCAGTGCTCTAGGAGGTACTGTCCCAAGATAAGCAGTTCAAAAAACAAAGTCTTCCAGGAGCCTGTAAAATGAATTAAGTGTCGTGGTTGATGAACGACTTCTTGCAGAAAAATGGAGGCGTCATCTATCGGGAGGAACTGGGACATGTTCCCAATTATTTGAGATAACAGCTTTGATGTGGGGGTTGTTCCTTCCTTGAGGGAAGAAAATGCTCCCAGTCCACTCAGGAGCCTTAAGCGTTTCACCCATGTGTTGGCATGAAAAGACAGTGAGCCCCAAAGCGTTTGTGATATTTTCCAATACTCTTCAGGATCTCCGGAGCGAGGCTCGAAATCGGGGCCGAAAACTTGCTTTGCTACAGTGCCCACTGCTCCCATGATTTGTTGCTCTGTAAGATCTTCATGGAGCCTTTTTTTGAAAAACCGGCGTCTGTACATCAGGGAGTGGTCTGAGAAGATAGTGGCTGCTTCGCCGGGGAGAGAAAACAATGCCTCGGTAGCCATCATAAAACGGACGAGCATTCTTCTTTGCACGGCGTGGCAACGGACCAAGCTCAGAGCAAATCGAAAAATACGCTCTCTCAGCTCTCTCTCCTGGACAAGATGACCTGATTGCTCCATGAGCCCTTGTGTTGTGCTGATATACCCCAAAAGCCAATAACCGGGAAGATATTGTCTTGTCTGTGAATTGGTTGCCGCCTTCAATTCCGTTTCTGAGCGGGAATCTATCAAGGTTTCTATCCCTTTACGCGCAATCCCAAATGCTTGTCTCTGGGACAATATCCACATGTCGGTTAGAATTTGGCGCCACGCCGGAATAAGAACGGTTTGTGAAAATCGCAGCTTCGCGACCTTCATATTGTGGGCTCGCAGTGAATCCAACTTTTTTCGATCAAAAAGCAGATCCAACGCTTCGGCTATAGCTTCTCTGTCTTTGCCTGGACGTAAGGTTATGATTTGTAATCGTTCATCCGGCTCGTCCGGAGAGCCGATAACGTGCTGATACACAGCCTCAGGGGAAAAGTGTGTTGAAAGGATCGGGACACCGCTTGCTGCTGCTTCTCTGATTGGCAACGCCCGGCCTTCGGTTTCACTCGGCAACAAGACGAGATCGGCGATTGTGTATATCTCTGAGAGAGTAACGCCGGCAGCCGGAGATTTCTCATTGGGTGAGTCCGAAACCAACTGCCCAAAAAGAAAACCAACAAAAAAGTTTTTTGAGACAGAGGAGTCCATCTGAGAAAATGTGTAAGCTATTTTGGAGATAAACTCCTCGAAATACAGCTCATAGCCCATCCCTATGCGGCCTGTTATTAAGAGCAATATGTTTGAATATTTTGAGAGTAATCTTTTTTGCGTCTCTTTTCTTGAGAGCTCCAACAACAAGTCAAGATCACGTTCAACCCTTCTAGCTGGAACCATTCTTGTGGGCTGAAGAAGGACAAATGTTTTTGGGTTTATTTCAAGATGAAGGTCTTTTTTTGAACTTAAAATAAGAGGCTGTCTTGAAAGGAAACTGGCAGGCTCAAAGTGATGCGCGGCCTCTGTTTCCACGGCGGTGCCATCTGATCCAAACATTTGACCGAGCCGATTATATATCGCGGTCCGATTATTTATGTTTACATCGTGGCGAAACTTTTCTGTATCTACAACTGTAGGTAGAGTGTGTACCCTGGCAGGATTGATTCCTTTGGTTTCTTTTAGATACATGCTCTGCGCTTCCGATGCGTTTGCATGTATCCATAATGGAGAATCCCAAGGATATAAAGTCTCCAGAATGGAGGTGATTTCGGGCAAATGCTTGTTTCTATCAAAGCAAACTGATGGTAGTTGGAAGTTGGTGGCGGGCTTATGTTCCCAGAAAAAACTACCGTTTAAGCAAATCACCGGTATTCTTCCTAGTTCGGCCGCCAAAATGAGCGCTACGGTTGAAGATATGTCCATTGGCAGCGAGAGAATATCCGCGGCTAATATAATCTCTGTCCCTGCTTCTTGGAAATAGGCCCCAAGACGTGAAGCAAGCTTTAGGGTCTGTTTCCAAATAATCTGAGGTAATGATCGATAGGCTTCATGAGATCTTTCCAGTTTTATTCCAAAGAGTTGATGATAGGCGTCTTTCCATTGATCAAAACCTCCAAACCCTGGTATTTGGTAGTATTTGTTTTTTGGGCCTCTTATGTGCGGTGTATAAGGTAAAATTCGTCCAGCAATCCAATGGATGATGGCAGTGGGTTCTTTGTCTGTTTCCAGGGTTTTCCTTATGGCCCAAGCTGTTTTTACCAACTCATTTCCTAAAGAATCCGGGGCGAGGCGATATGAAACTACAGCGATCGAGTGTTTTGTTTTTTTTAGAAATTCTTTCAGGGAGAGATCCTGATCGCTTGTAGCAATGTCGAGATGTCTACCTTTGAGACCTTCCATCATAAGCGAAAGATCTTGCCATGTGCCTACCCCGTATGATTCCAGAGCAGCCAGTTTTTCCACAAGATTTTGGCGTGCGTTATTATCATTCATGCGAATGCTCTATAATAGTCAAATCTATACTGCAGATGAAAATTGAATCCATAATGATAAAATAATCCACAGTTGGACGGCAACAGCTTTAGCCTTTAATTGCGTTACCGTCTCAATATCGGCAAAAAACCAGCATTTCCTGGAAATAAGTAACAAGTTTTTTTGAAACATTTTCCATGGTTTCTTTTGTGTCGGATGACAGCTTAATAAGCTCATCACCAAATGGTTACAATGCAATTATAAATCAAGACGATATCTCGTCATCATAACACACCGAAGTTCTTTTTTTACAGCACTGGTGCAATAATTGAAAGAGTTGTGTAACAATAATTCGTTTTCCGAACCAGAAGGAACGAGAAAGGCGGCGGGATGTAATTCAAAAATTTTTAGGTTTTTCGTACTTTTTCAAGTGTCGTTTTAATGAGATTGACATTTACGCAGGTGTCTTTGCATGGTCCGTTTGGGCGATGGTTTAATATTCCCATCACCGGGAGGTGTGGGATGTCACGAATACCCTCTGTAAGATCTCTTTCACAAGCTACCGCAATGATTAGTTTGGGACGTGTCTTTTTTACAATCTGACGTGCTACTTCTCCGCCTGTAGCGACGGCGATTGTGACGTTGGGCATTTCCTCCATGAGCTCTCTTAATGAACCAAGATCGCATTTTCCACAGCTTTTGCACTTGTGGAGATCATTGGTTACTCTTATCCCGCAACCCGAAAACTGCAAGCAGTGTGGGACGAGCACAAGAATCGAAGAGTCGGCCTCTACGCTGTCAATGAGTTGACTTTGTGTCAGAGCGTTGTTGACCTCCAAAAATGACCTCTGGATCTCTTCTTTGTGTAGGCCTATCAAGCGGCCGATTAAGAGGGCCGCCGGTAAGAGAGCTTTAGTCGCCCAGTGCCGCTTGTTTCCGTTTCCCATGATGGGTTTGCCTGTGTGAATGGCCAGCGCGGCTAATAACACTCCTCCAAGGAGGTAACTAAGTGCTCCAATGCCGATGACCATCATTACTGGGGATATATAAGATGATATTTGACGAAGCCTTGGATCCAACAAAAAGATGAACAGCGCAAAGATCAACCCCATGCCCAAAATGCTTAAGAGCGAAAGATAGAAAAAAGTACGCTTATGGCTTCTTTCTTTGCTTTCTTCACTTTGTAATTGGCCCATTTGCTCTTCCTTTGGAACGCTTACATCGTTATGTTGTGTATAATAGTATTCTGAAAAAAAGTCTACCCTTCTATTTTTGTTGTAAGAGAGGTTCAATGTGTAGGCAGAATGCTATTTCGGAGGATGAGGTGAATTTCCATGGTGCGCTTTTGCTTGACGCTGGTATAGTAGGATAAAGGCGGTTACAGTTACAAAACAAAGGATAATTGAGACTAGCTGCGATGTAGAAAGAAAAGAGGGTGCCCCCTCTGGGATCGACAAATATTTGTTTAACAAAGGAGTCTCCAGCTTTTTGATGTACCCCCTCGTAGGATCTCCACGAAAAATTTCGGTAAAAAACCTCAGCACCGCATATGCGATGAGATAGAGAAAAATCACCCCTCCGTGAAAAGGTTTCTTGCGCTCGAAATACAAGATTCCCATAAAAATGGCAACTTCACCAAATGATTCGTAGAGCTGTACGGGGTGCAGGGGCATTGTCTCTGATGCTGTTACGGCGAGGACACCTTTGTTTTGCAAATCATCCATTGCGACAGATTCAGCGGGAAAACGTGCCGACAGAAAACCTGTTGCAGGTTTTCCCCAACAGCATCCGACACCGTAGCAACCCAAACGACCAAGGGCGTGACCTATGGACAGACCAGGTGCGATACCATCGGCGGCTTTCAAAAAAGAAATTTTCTTTAGTTTAACCACCAAGGCCCCGGCGCACAAGGCGGCGATTACTCCTCCATAGAAAACAAACCCTCCATCCCAAAAAGCAAAAACAGTCAAAGGGCGGGCGGAAAAGCTCTGCGGGTTTGTCAATACATACATAATTCTTGAGCCGACGATAGAGGAAACCAATATCCAAAAAAGCAGATCGAGCATGTCATCTCGCTCTATTTTCAGAAAAGCGCTTCGCCGATAGATTACAACCAACGCAGCGAGATAGCCCACCGACATCATCACACCGTATGATCCGATTACTATCGGATGCCCCAATATTTCGAACTCAAACAGTTTCGGAAGCAATGTTTCGGCTCCTTGCCAAAGAACGGTAGAAATAAAGGGCGACCAGAACTACCAGCAAACTGATTATTTGTGAGGTGCTCAAAAACAGCCAACTTCCACGCATGTCGGCTCTGAAGAACTCGAAAAAAAACCTGCCCAAGGAATATAGCCCCAAAAACGCAATCATAACTTGTCCGTGGAATTTTTTGCGGGGTCTTACGAATAAATAGACGATAAAGAAAATGGTTAGATTCGTAAATGCTTGATAGATCTGTGTTGGATGAACCGGGAGAGAAGGAAGATTAGCGGTTGTTAACAAACCCTCTCTGTATTGTTGCCAAGAGGCAAGGCTTCCGGATGGAAACACGGCGGCCCAAGATGCATCTGTGGTTTTACCGAAGCAACAGCCGTTCAGGTAGCATCCTATGCGGCCGAAGGTTAGGCCGAGGGGTAATAGAAATCCGTAAATGTCCAATACTTTACCCCACTGTAATCTATGGCGCTTTACAAAAACGTAAGCAAAAAGCATGGCTGACAAAAACCCCCCATAATATGTCAACCCTCCTTGCCAACCACGAAAAGGTGCGAGGCAATCTCTTGGCGGGTGGCATTTGCCATGGGCCAAGGAACATAAGTATGAGATGTCGCCGAGCCTACACTGAGAATCATTAACGCAGCTCCGGTTTTCCAGCCCGACAGCCGGGAGCGCTTGGGGGTTTGTACAGAGCAGGATGTAGTCACCCAACATTCCGTCGAAGAGCACATGTGCCAGCCGGGACCCGATCATGGCGAATATAACGAGATAAACCCACATGTCGGTTATTTTCACTACATTAAGATCAGTTCTCCTTGCTTCGCGGCGTGATAGGTAGAGGCTCAACCCGAAGGCCAGGGCCAGGAGAAAAAAATAGGAGGGAATAACCACTCGGCCTATGTAGGGGATTCCGCTTTCCCAGTCGATCAGTTGAGGTCTCATGTTAACTTTTCCGGTTGCAGGGTTTTGGCTCTTTCATGGTTTTTTCTGTTTTTATATCGCTGGTAAACAAGAAAACAGCCAGAAAAAACATTCCAAGGGTTATTGCAATATCCGCCACATTAAAAATGGGCCACTCCACACCTTTGTGCCAATCGATGAAATCCACTACATATCCCCATCTCAACCTGTCATGGAGGTTTCCCAGTGCACCTCCCAGCAGTGATGCAAAACCGAATATCATGATGGACTCATTAGCGCTGATCGGCCAACCCTTTTTTGAAGTTTCAATTAAAACTGAACTGTTTTCCGTTGCGGCTGATGATGTGATGGGTTTATTTCTGTGTGAATCGGAGACGGGTTCAGGCTCGGCTTCAGCGTTTTGTTTAGAGCTGTTTTCAAGACAGGTCCGTTCACGAAAGAAGGAAAAAACAAACAAACAGATGATTAGAATTGAGACCACTGACATCACCGTCAAGAAAAGGGCACGCGTGTCTTTTGAAACAAAAGAGAAAAGTCCCCATGCTCCGGCGTGGTTTTCGGCATAGGTAAATCGCAACCACCCAGCTATTAACTCTAGGCCTGGCCCATGAGCGAGGGAGCTTTTAGCCCACGTTTTTGTAAGGATGTCCAGAATAAACCACGATAAGACCAAAAGGGTGAGCGTAATCCATCCGAAATGTTTTGTTTTTGTAGTTTTTAGAGTAGCTGGTGCTCCTGTAGATAATCTGTTTGGTTTATCGTTTTCCATCGGGTTCACAGGACGTTTTTCTTTCGGTGCTTCGCTTTTTGCGTTGTTTTCATTGCAGTTTATAGCTCTGGAACCTTAACTCGCTTAAAACGTTAAGCTACCAGCAGTGTGCGTGAAGGGCAATAATACTGGAGTTGATTTGTGAGGGCAATCCATCTGGAGACGTTTCTCAGGGTGATAAAAATAGCACAGTCGGCATAAGGTTATGGAAAACTTGTTTTTTGTCGGTTTCTTGAGCTATACCTCGTTACATGGCTAATAAAAAAACGCTCCCTTCATATATTGAATGTGATTATCTGGTGATCGGGTCGGGTATCGCCGGACTTTATTTTGCACTAAATGCTGTTGAGCATGGAAAAGTCATCATAGTAACAAAAAAAAAGGCTAGCGATTCAAATACTTGGCTTGCACAAGGTGGAATAGCCTCTGTGTTGGGAGATGATGATTCCTTCGAATCTCACATAGCAGATACCGAAAGAGTGGGTGCGGGGTTATGTGACCACGAGATCGTTGAAACGGCCGTTAAAGAAGGGCCGAAGTGCATTAAAGATCTAGCAGAGCGGTTCTCTGTTTCTTTTGACACACGAACAGGAGATTCTTCCTATGACTTAGGCAAAGAGGGTGGGCATAGTCATCGCCGGGTGGTACATGTCCGGGATCTGACTGGTAAGGAGGTGGCTGAACGTTTGTTGGAAGCGGCGAAAAATCATCCCGGAATAAACATTTATGAAGATTGCATGGCTGTGGATTTGTTGAGTAGCGCCAAGTATGGAGGTGCTAATGCTTGTTTTGGCGCCTACATTTTGGACAAGAGCACGAATGAAGTCTCTACGATAGTCTCTCGTGTGACGGTCATGGCTTCAGGTGGTGCGGGGAAGGTTTATTTGTATACATCGAACCCTGATGTTGCGTCAGGGGATGGTATAGCGATGGCCTATAGAATCGGAGGCGCTGTCGCGAACATGGAATTTATACAGTTTCATCCCACATGTTTATTTCACCCCGAGGCCAGGTCGTTTCTTATAAGTGAAGCGCTGAGAGGTGAGGGAGGAAAGCTTGTCCTGGAATCAGGTGAGCGGTTCATGGGCGAATATCATCCGGATCAAGAGCTGGCCTCTCGAGATGTTGTTGCAAGAGCAATAGATGATGTATTGAAACGAACAGGTGAAGATTGTGTCTTTTTGGACATGACACATTTGGACCCTGTGTTTTTGCAAAAGCGATTCCCCAACGTGTATGAGACTTGCCTCTCTTATGGTATAGACATAACCAAACAGCCTATACCGGTAGTCCCAGCGGCGCATTATTTATGCGGAGGAATCAAAACGGACTCCTACGGTCGTACGTCCGTACAAAACCTACTGGCCATAGGCGAGGTAGCCTATACAGGTTTTCACGGAGCGTGTCGGATAGCATCCAATTCACTGCTGGAGGGGCTGGTTTTCAGCCGGCGTGCTGGAAAGGTTGCTCGTGACTTGGGTTGGCAAAATCCGAGTGTGGTGGCTTCTTGGAGTGCGGCTGGTGCTATTGATTCCGATGAGGCGGTTGTTGTGAGTCATAACTGGGATGAGATTCGTCGGCTTATGTGGAATTATGTGGGAATTGTTAGAAGCACCAAGAGGCTTCAAAGAGCCAGAAGCCGAATAGGGCTTATTCGGGAAGAGATAAAAGAATATTATTGGAACTTTAAGATCAACTCTGATTTTTTGGAGCTTAGAAACCTCGCATTAGTCGCTCATCTTATAATCGCATCGGCTCAGAGCCGTAAAGAGAGCCGAGGTTTGCATTATATGTTGGACTACAAGGATCCAGTGGAGAGTATGCAGAAAGATACGGTCTTTGTTCGAGGATCAGGCCCTCCTCCTCTTTGATGGACAATGCTGGTTAAGTTGAAGTTGGTTTTGAAGGGGTTTGGGTGAAGGGCAGTGATTTGTTACAAGTCTTTTTAATTCTCCGGACGGTAATTGGCTACGCAGACACCCATGTCACAGATTTCCATTTCAGAACAATCATCACGAGTATCGCAGAGGGGGCGGCAGTAAGTATTTATACATAAGCACCCTCTGTCTCCACAGATGTCCAAGCTTGCACAATCGCTGCTGAAAACGCATGCGTTTTCGTGATCTCCTATTGTATCCGGGACACACAAATTCTCTTCCGAGCAGGTTTGACTGTAAGGACAATCTTCAGGTATTTCGCAAGTGAAAATACACATACCCTTAGAGGAGCAGACCCTGTCAGCGCCACACTCTTCGCTTGTTTCACAGTATGTTTTGGTGTCACCACATGCAGGGTTCTCTTCTGGGACGCAACGGTTACACTCCGGGTTGCAGACGTAGCCTTCTCCGCAGTCGTCATCTTCACGACAGCCGGATTGACAGGTCATAACCTCATCTTCATCAGGTTCACAGATGAGGCCCGCTCCGCAGTCATTGTCGTCTTCACACTCATGATTGGGTTCAGCCGCCGGCCCGCAATAGCCTTCGGGCAGACACCGCTCACCTTCTGCACAGTCTCCGTCGAATTCGCACATTTTAGCGCAGATCCCATCTGATGTGCAATGCTCGTCAGCTGCACAGCCATCTTCGCAGGAAGAGTTGTCAATCTCCCAGCAGAAGCAACTGTCTGTGTCGCAAGCATAACAGCCCGAATCATCGCAATAGACGGCCCGACACTCAGCACCTCCTGAATCTGAACAGGCAAAGGAAAAAAGAGCCGCAGTTAAAACAGCTCCAAGAAAACAATAGCGACGCATGGTTCACCTCCGATTGATTTGCGGCCACCAAAAGCCTTTGTTTTTTGTCAGCTCTCTACATGGACACAAAATTCAAGTTTCTAATACTGATCTGTTCTACTTCAATATTCATGCCAGGAGTAGGACATGTAAAGCCTTTTTTGTGACATGGATCTGTTGTTTTTTCTGGCTTGTGTGAACGCTGGTTGACGGGGACGGTCTAATATAGTCATCGCAGGTTCACATGTTTGGATACAGGATGGATCCGAAAATGTAAAAACTGCAGCTTCTTTGAAGATCCGTTATCCAGGTATCTTGACTTCCTGAAGTAAATATCATATCGCCAATTTTATTGTTTTTTTTTCATAAACCCTCCGGACTTTAAGCGGAAATGGAGTTATCATGACAAGATTAATCCAAGAAAAGGTTCAGATTGAACCGGCGGATGGAAAGCTGGGCGTTTTAATACCCGGTCTGGGAGCAGTGGCCACAACTTTTATTGCCGGTGTAGCCGCTGCACGTAAAGGCTTGGGGAAGCCAATCGGATCTCTCACTCAAATGAGCACCATCCGGCTGGGGAAAAGGACGGACGATCATTCACCGTTGATAAAAGATTTTGTACCTTTGGCCGAGATGGATGATTTGGTGTTTGGTGGCTGGGATATTCATGGCGAAAACGCATATGAGACAGCCAAAAGAGCGGAAGTTCTCGAGCCGGCCCTTTTAGAAGAACTAAGAGAAGATCTGGAATCGGTAAAGCCGATGAAGGCAGTGTTTATGAGAGAATATGTGCGGAATCTGGAGGGACCGCATGTAAAAGAAGAAAAAAACAAGTGGGAGCTTGCTCAAGCGCTTGTGGAAGATATTCAGAGTTTCAAAAAATCGAATGGTTTGAATCGCGTGGTGATGGTCTGGTGTGCCAGCACCGAGACTTATATGCAAGAAGGGGACGGCCATAAAACGCCGGCGGATTTTGAAAAAGCTTTGAAAGAAAATGATCCATGCATTCCACCATCCATGATTTATGCTTATGCTGCGCTGAAAACAGGTGTCCCTTTTGCGAATGGAGCGCCTAATTTGACCGTAGACATAGCTGCTTTGAGAGAGTTGGCGACGATTCAAAAGGTTCCTATCGCAGGGAAGGATTTCAAGACAGGTCAGACGTTGATGAAAACCATTATCGCGCCGGGCTTAAAAGCGCGTATGCTTGGTATAGAAGGTTGGTTTTCAACAAACATTTTAGGCAACGTCGATGGCTTGGTTTTAGATGATCCCGGATCTTTTAAAACGAAAGAAGAGAGTAAGCTCTCTGTTTTGGATGTTATCCTTCAGCCGGATTTATATCCGGATCTGTATAAAGATCTGAATCATAAAGTTAGGATAAATTACTATCCTCCGCGAAAGGACAACAAAGAGAGCTGGGATAATATTGATATTGTGGGTTGGATGGGCTACCCGATGCAGATCAAAATTAACTTTTTGTGCAGGGACAGTATTTTGGCGGCTCCTGTTGTTTTGGATTTGGTTTTGTTCATGGATTTGGCCAAACGAGCGGGAATGTATGGTATTCAGGAATGGCTCTCATTTTACTGGAAGAGCCCCATGACCGCACCGGAGCTTTATCCGGAGCATGATCTTTTCATTCAACTCAGCAAAATGAAAAATACTCTGCGGCACATAAAGGGAGAAGATCCCATAACCCATATAGGGCTGGAATATTATAAGTAATTTGGTATTTATAGTGCCGTTGGATTTTCGGGTTTCGTGTGAAAAAAGTCCAAAATACTCAGCAAGTAAACCTTGCGAATGCTTCCCTGACAAGAAAAATGAAAGAGATGTTGTGTCATCAGCATCCTAGGAGGGATTGGCCTGTTAAGGAATTCCTGGTGATCCTTGTTTTGATAGTCTCTGTATGGGTTTTTGATGTGTTTGTGTTGCGTGACTCATACGATGAGAATTATTTCATAGTACAGAAAACAGTTAGGAAAGCCGGTCTTCACTGCCGGGATATGATTATAAACAAAAAAGGGATTATCACCTACGAAGTGGAGACATGTGGCAAGCGCTATACATATGAAGTGAGAGGCAACAGCGCTGTTGTGATCGACGTTGTGAAAATAGTCGGGGATCCGAGAAAAAGGTGTCCCCGGAAAGAAAAAACCGGGCAGTAATAGATGATGGAACCGATTCGTATTTTATTTCGGCACATCGGTAATAAGTGGAGGGTCGCCATGACCCGTCCTTATGCACTACATTCTATTCTTTTAGGGTTGGTGTTATTCTTTTTTTCCATATCTTTTATGTTGAATTGTGCCCGTTTTGCCGAAACTTATCCGTATACGCCTCGTTTGGATGACCTAGTTTTGGACCATCTCCCCGTTTGGGATCTGAACACATTATCCACACTGGGAATAGAGCTCTTTATTTGGGGGTTTTACGGGTTCTGTTTGTTGTTTTATCCCGAGAGATTCGCGTTTGGTATCAAGACATTCGCGATTTTTAAACTATTCAGAGGCGTATGTCTTACTCTGACGCATCTGGGTCCGCCTCTTTATATGGTAGAAGATGGTTTTCCGGGATCTGTTTTTGGTGGTATGTTTTTTACCAAAGATCTTTTTTTCTCGGGGCACACCGGATATCCCATTTTGGCGGCTATGGTTTTTTGGGATATCAAATGGTATCGCTACATAGGGATTTTTGCTGGTGTTGTCTTAGGTGTGTCCACTCTGTTTATGCACGACCATTATACGATTGATATAATCGGTGCCGTTTTCGCATGTCCGTTGGTATGGCTGCTTTCACGTTGGCTTTTTACTTCAGACTATGAGGCGGGAGTTGATCCATACAAAACGGATTTGGAGCTGCGTCGCGCAAGAGAAATTTTTCAAACCGATCAATGAGATTTTGATAACCTTGTTGTGCTGGAAAAGAGGCCGCAAATGGCAAAGGTGTTTTTCAATCCCCTAAATTATTGGTTGATGGTGACCGCTCTTTTAGTGGTTGTAGATAAAATGGCGGGAGAAAAACTGTATTTTGTTTTAGCTGGAGTGGCAGCTTTTGCAGCGGCTTTCGCGGCATCGGTTTCTCTAGGGCTGGTATGGCAGGTGAGTGTATTTTTTGTTGTAGTAACGCTATTGTTTAAATTTGCGCGCAAGCCTTTGTTGAGAACACGGAATGATTCGTTAGATAGTATAGAAGAAGCTATTGGTTGGT
The DNA here is from genome assembly GCA_011390535.1 of Deltaproteobacteria bacterium. Lineage (GTDB taxonomy): Bacteria > Myxococcota_A > Polyangia > HGW-17 > SLPX01 > SLPX01. The sequence continues at coordinate 37,311 of JAABSF010000002.1, forward strand.
ATAAAGGAATGAAGGGAGTTGTTTTGGTGGAGACCTCGTCTACGAGGCCGGGGCGAGTGGTTTTTGATGGAACGTTAGTTTTTTCAGCGCGATCAGGGAAAAAACTGCGTCCGGGTTTCGTGGTAGATTTTGACTCTATGCGTTTGGGAGAGATTTGGGTTAAGGGCTCTAAGGAGTGTGAAGAAGTATGAACGGATGGAGCTTGTTTTATCGTAAGTACCCCAAAATATTTATATTCTTTGTGTTGGTGTTAATGGCTTGTGGCGGCGAGAGGAGTGGATTGTCCCAGACTCAGGATTCTTCAACGAATGTGGTGGATGTTTTTGTGGAGCCGCAAACATTTGATGCATCTACCAAAGAAGTGAAACCTGAAGGAGGATCCGTTTGGCATTATGAGAATGGTGCTTGGGTCGCCATTTCCAAGAAGACCGCGCAAGAAAAAGGGCTTTTTGTTTTAGATCTAAGCGATGAATGGGCTCCGTTTATTTTTTCTGAAGAAACCCCCGGTCAAGAGGGGCACAAAGAAAACTATTACCGAAAAATTTTTGTCGGGTTGGCGAATGATCAAAACGACAACGAAGGAAAGCCCTTAAAAAATGGGAGACATAATTATTTAGAGCTCTTTGGTGTTTTTCCTACACTCTCGGTATTGAAAAAACGCGCGATAGGAGAGTTGGATAAAACCTGTTACGAAAAAATAGACTATTCAGTGTTCAGTGAAAAGCTTCCATATCCTGTCCGTTACGATGGGGAAAAGAATGATAAGAGGTACAAACAGCGCTATTTGAACAGAAAGCGAAACATAAAAAAGATGATGCGCAAAGCAGGCATCAAGAACGAGCCGGAGTTTCTGGAGAAAAGGAAAGCTTCTTGGGAGGTGCAAGCCTATAAAAAAGTGAGACGTGTATATCACGCCCTTGTGGAGGCACAAAAAAGACTGGTATGTGAAGGACTGTTACGCAAAAAAAGGATGGAAGTCGGCGTGATGGATTGGCAAACACACCAGGCTTTGAAGCGGTTTGAGCGAAAACACAAGATATTCGGCTGGGGGATGATTTGGAAAGAGACACGGGAGGTGCTGGCTCGGTCTCCTGAGGAGAACCTCCACAATGCTTTAATAAGAGTGTTACGGGAGCGGATCGCAAATCAAGTCCCTGTTATTGAAGATGGGACCGTTAAAACTGATGGCAAAAAAAAGGCGAGAAACATTGTTGAGGAATTCACAAAGGAAGCTGTTAAGCAAATGAATATTGTGGATGTAGACCGTGGGATTGATTTCTTGACGAAGCCGCCGGTGGAGAGTTTCAAAGAGTTCAAGGTCGCCGTTAAGTTTCCGAAGTTACCGGACTATTACAGTGAAAAGATGAAATTCTCCGTTACCATAAAGAGAGGTGATGTATGGTATGAGTTCCCTTATGATGAAAAGGGAAACAAGAAGCCTCAACCAAGAGCTCTTCGTCCCTGGATCATTTTATATGCACACCATGAGGGAAAAAAAATACCCCTTGTTCAGTGGCCGACAACTATTGGGGGGTGGCGCTCGGAACACTACAAGGGTCATGAGTATTGGAGTTACAAGAACTCTTCCACTGGGCAGTGGTTATGGAAATATGTTGTGGCTGCACCGGTC
>JAABSF010000023.1 GCA_011390535.1 Deltaproteobacteria bacterium
CGGCCAACTTCTTTCAGATGAAGCTTATTTGGGTGAGCTTTTCGACGCGGGGTTGCGCCATGTCCATATATCGGTTCATTCATGTAGAGAAGAGACCCAAGGATATCTCACCGGTAAAGAAGATTCATTGTCAAACATTGAACGTGCGCTGGAAAATATTTGCAAATTGAAGATGAAGGCCGACATTAACACTGTTATATGCCACCCCAATGCAGACCATCTCCACAATACTGTGGAGTGGGCAATTAATAGATTTCCTGCGGTGAGGCATTTTGTTTTCAACAACATTGACCCCAGAATGAACCGGTGTGAGGAAAACCCACATGTAATCCCCTCTTTGGCCGAGATGGAGTTGAGTCTCCATAAGGCCTTGAAAATATTACAAAAACACGATCTGTCTTTTCGGGTAGAGCGTGTACCATTGTGTTATATGGTTGAGTTTGCGGCTTTTTCAACCGAAACAAGGAAGATAGTTAAAGGTGAGGAGCGAGTGGTTCATTTTCTTGACAACATCAAGGGTACCGTTCGGCAGACTATGTGGGTTCACGGCAAAGCAGAGGTTTGTAATGTTTGTTGGCTGAACCCTATATGTGCTGGGCTGTATTCGATGAACTCTTTCTTTGATTCTTCAGAGCTGTATCCTGTTTTCCTCCCGGTTGGACCCATAAAAGAGAGTATTCTAGCCGAAGATTAATAGGAGAGATGTGTTTCATGAGCCCAGAGAGATCTAATGAGTCCAGAGAGGTTAAGGCCATTAAGGTGGGTGGGATCGAGATAGATCCGCCCATTATGTTGGCTCCCATGGCTTCTTTGACCACTCCTTCTATGCGCACAGTCTGCGAGAACATGGGCTGTCCTTTTACATTCACAGAGATGGTGAGTGTTGATGGGCTTGTGCGGCGACCGCAAAAGCTGTTAAAGTTCATCGTCCCTTCTTTTAATGTAGCGAGACCCTATGGAGTGCAGCTGGTTGGTCGAAAGAAAGAAGAGATGGCCGAAGCAGCGAAGATAGCAGTTGATGCAGGGGTTTCGGTTATAGATTTGAACATGGGGTGTCCTGCCGGAAAGGTGGTCTCCGGGGGAAATGGAGCGGCGTTGATGAAAAACCCTGTAGTTGCAGGGCATATTGTAGAGGGAGTTGTGCGCGCGGTGGGGGATAGAGTCACTGTAACCGTGAAAATGAGAATCGGGTGGGATGAGAATTCACTTAATGCACCGGAGATTGCTAAGATAGCAGAGAGTGCAGGAGCCCGTTGGATTACGGTACATGGGAGAACCCGAGGGAAGTTTTGCTCCGGACCTGTGAATTATTCAGAGATCGCAAGAGTGGTAGATGCAGTGCGAATCCCTGTCTTGGGTAACGGCGGGATCGTAGATGGTGAGAGCATGGATAGAATGTTAGATGAAACTGGATGTGCAGGTGTGATGATCGCTCAAGGTGCTCTTGGAAACCCATGGATTTTTAGAGAGCTGAGGGCGAAGTTGAAGGGAGAGGAGCACACATTTAAGGTAACTTTGAATGATCGTCGCTACATGATGTTAAAACATTTCGAACTCTATATGAGAGAGGGACGCGATGTCGCAAGAGCGGTGCGGGAGATGCGGAAGCATCTGGGGTGGTATTCCAAGGGGGTTTACGGGGGGGCATCTTTCAGGCGCAAAATCTTTCGTTTGACCGACCATGAAGATGTGGTCCACCATATTGAGGCTCTTGGTGCTGTAGAAAAATGTCTTAGCTCTGAGAGTGTGGGGTCAAGGCAAAAGGCGGGTGATCAACTGGACCGTAAAAAAGTAAACAGCACCCAGGAGTAACGACCAGAAAAGGGTGACGGAGGCGGCTACAGCTATGACCATTGCCCAGCTCAAGATCTCCGGAGATGGATTTCGCCGGACGAGTTGAAACGAAAACAACGCCACGGCGATAATCACAAAGAAAAACGTCAGGCCCCATTTGGTGTTTTTCATATCCGCACGGCTTGGCGCCATATGCAGACCTACAGACAGAGCCACGTATGACCATACCCAAAATTTTACATCCCAAACATGTTTGCTGCTGATTAGTCTCATCAACCCCAGTGACGTTTGTTGTATAAAAGAAGTGATGAAAGCCGGTGTGTCTCTTGGATAAAAATCAGGATTCACTTTCTCAGGGCGCCACCCCACCCAAATAACACCCAAGGTGAGCAGACAGAGCCCGAAAAACAAGGGCGCAGTTCCCACCATAGAGCGTTTGATAGCCCCTAATAGACCTCTCTTATCTTGCACAAAATAGACGTATCCAAGCGTTCCGGTGCGAGTGTCGGGCTTGTATAACTTAAAGTCCACTACTCGCAATCCCAGCACTTTGCAACAGGCCAGGTGGCTTAGCTCATGGATTCCGGTCCCGAGCCATCCGGTTATCAGCATGCTCTTCCATCCGTAATGATGAGACAAGCTACGGCTGACTCTGAGCTCTATACGGTTCAAAACAAGGGCTCCGACCGCTACTCCGCTGATTAACATAGCTGCCGTTAAAAGTTGTAAACACGCCGATTTTAAGATGTAGCTGTTTGTTGCGAAAAAGGCCGACATCATTCAGTTCCAATTATCATCTTACAGATTCTTTTCCCATTCACGATTCGGATCCCTCAGAGTTGCGGTTTGTTTTCCTGTTTATTTTCGTTCTTTTCTGTGGGCAAACTACCTGGTGGATTATACGGGCGCAGCTTTCCATAAGCTCTCAGGAGGAGCCGCGCGGCTGTCGCTGCTTTGATGCGCCATTTCCTCGGGTTTCCCAGTAGAACGGCGAACGCAACCTCCGGTTTGTCTTGAGGAGCAAAGCCCATGAACCAATTGTAATTTACGTGTGGTTCATCGCGGGTTAAAGAACCCGTCTTGCCTGAAACCTTGCCCCAGGGAATATAGGCACGCCCTTTTCTATCATAGAAATCATCCATTGCCGTGCCTACAGTTGTAGTCATGGACATCATTTTTCCAAGCAATCGTGCCACATATTCAGTAACAACCTCCTTTTTCCACCCTTTGGGCAGCCCCAGCACATTACCCTTTTGATCACGCGCCAAATCTATCAGGCGTGGTCGTATCATCACTCCTCGGTTAGCTATGGCTTGTGCCATCAGCGCTCCGTGCAGAGGGCTTAGGTTTGTATGCCAAAAGCCGGCAGCGACCTCTGCGCGAGGGAATGATTCTTTTGGGATCGCTGCCGGAGAGACCGCCAATGGACGGACAAAATCCAGGTCTTGGTTAAAACCGAACCTGTTTGCGTATTTTAACAGTGTCCTTCGATCAAGATGTCTAATGGCTAATTTGCCCATTATTGGGTTGATGGATTTTGCTATGGCGCCCGAGAGGGTGTCGCATTGTGTGTCTTTCTCTTTGTCGTCTGTCAGATGATGTGGTTTTAGTCCCTGGGAGCCGCCGTGATAGCATATTCGTGTAAACGGTCTTGCTCTGTTTTCCGACAAGAGCGCTCCGGCTGTGACAAGCTTGAACACCGAAGCCGCCGGTGCCCAGGCCGTTAGGCATAACCCAAAGGCTTTCAGCCCGGGATCCATCCGGCTCTTTCCGGCCATGACCAAGATTCTGCCTGTTTTTACATCCATCATCACAGCGGCGCCATATGGGATTTCATATTTACTGAAGATCTCTTCCGCCTTTTTTTGAAGCCTTGGATCTATTGTGTACCAAAGCTCTGAGCCGTCTTTGAGTTTTTGTACATAACGGTCGCCGATAAACTGAGATTTGCTCATGTCTATATGCTTCGCCCATGGAGGACGTTGTTCGGCGGCTACCGGTTCTTTCGCCTTGCTCCGCATGGCGATCATTTGGGGTGTAGGTGGCTTATAGACCCATGCTGAGTTAGGGTTTGGATCTCTGGCTGGTGGAATATTGGAGATTTTGACCGTGTCGTCTGAAAAATCGGAAACCTTCAGCATAATTAAAACAGCTGCCAAAGTTCCCAGAAAGAGCCACAAAGCCGTGATACGTCGTCCCAGCGGCTCCGCCTGCATTCTTCTTTTATCGCTAATGCCGGACATCTATTCTGCTTGGTTTTCTCCCTGAACCATCATAACTAACAAAAAGGGCAATACCCGTTTTGTTCAAGATTAGGCGGTGTGTGGTTTTGTGTCAAAATTGTTGGATTTTGGATTTTCGGAATTGTGTTTTTGTAAGGCCGACCTTAAAAACAGTGGAGCACCCTTTAGTACAAAAGCATAAACTCATGATTTGCGGTTAGAACAAACAGGATCTCATTGAGATCCTGACAAACATGTTCGCAGGGACTTCGAGGCGCTCGTCAGGCAAGACCCGACAACGAGGATGCGCCTTTTGGCGCACCGAAGTTAACGCAGCATGGCAGGATGGATCGGCGGTTAATGTGAGCGTGTTTAGATGATTCAGGGAAGAGTGATACTGTTTTCAGAGCAGGCTTTTGCCACAAGACGTTTTCTGCCTCCGCTGAGCCTGTCATAAGCCCACTTTGCTGTCTTTGGACGCTTGGTTTTGCAAGCACAGCTACCGATAATATAAACGAGCAAAGTGCTTGGTTGTAATCGGTATGCCTTGCGTGCAGCCCGAAGGGCGCGGGAGCAATCATTGCGAGCCCATGAATCTCGAGCCTCTTTGACTAACTGCTCTGCGTTATCGGAAGAAGATTCACGGCTTTTTGGGCGATCCGGTCTGGGGTCACGTGTTCTCGAGGGCTGCCTGGAAGATCTATCTCTGGTTGTCTTTCTCTGGCCGCTATTAGCTACGGCAGTTTCTTTGCCACAGTTCTCCACAAGCGGCTGGAACCTTGTCTCAGAGGGGTTTAGATCTGTGACATCCCGGCTCAATGCTTGTAGCTCCGCGCACTTCTTTCTGCGTTGGAGGGCGATAGCTTTTTTAAGGAGAGGCGCTGTATATTTTTCAAGTGCTTGAGGGTAGAGCGTTTTGATTTCCTTATAATAGATGGAATCTTGAGGGAAACTTTTGCCTAGCTTCGCTGCTGCCAGAAATTGTCCGCGTTTCCAGTTTTTCATGAAACGATTGAACTGTTTTTCGTTTTCTTTTTCGTTTTTGGCTTTTTGAAGCAACTCTTTCGCTTTATCGTCGTCCTCGTGGAGCTTCAAAAAAGCCTGCGCTTCTGTAATGGCTTTTTCCCAGTCTTTTGCGTCGATTGCCGCATTTATCTTGGAACGATCCAAAGAAGAAACCCTCGGTTCCTCTCCGCTGGATGGATCGTCGTCTGCGACCTTTTCATTTCCTTCTTGTTTGTCTTGTACCGCTACACCTTCTTTTTGTTCTTTTTGTTCTTTCTCTTCGGTAGGCCAGAAAACAAACGCTGCAATTAAGAGCCCTATGGCCCCTAGCACACCAATCCCGATGTATAAGCCCTTTGAAGATTTTTCTTTCCCCATGAGGTCAAGACTTATGTCGTAATCTTCGTTTGGAGCCACATAGCGGAATCGGACATGACCCAGGTCAATCATGTCGCCTTTTCTTAACTCCACACGATCATATTTCTCTCCATTTACCAGAACCCCGTTTTGGCTGCCCATGTCCACAATGGTGTAATGGTTGTCTTCACGAAGAATCTTGGCGTGATGTCGAGAGATGGATTGATGGTCTATTACAAGGTCATTTTCAGGCCACCGGCCGATTATTGTTGCTTCGGATTCGAGAGTAAACTCTTTGCCCCGGGAGGGAGCGCTGACCATCACAATGCGTCCGGCAGGTTGTTGAGCTTGTGATTTCGCCTTTTGGTCGACGAGGTCGGCTTTTTGTTCAGGCTGCTGTGCCGTTGCAGCGGGGAGCGGTTCCTCGGTTGCCGGCGAAGGAGCCTCTGCGCTATCTTGTTGAGCCGGCTGGGGGCCTCCCCCTATTCCCGAAACCTTTTCATTTATTGTGTCCCTGGCTTGTGATGCAAGCTCTTGCTCGGCGATGTTGGCCTCCACCTCCTCTTTTTCCATGGGGATGGTTTTCATCTCTTCGAAGGGATCTGTCGCCGCAGCTCTTTGGCTATCGACTTTTAAGGCCAGAATGTAGTCGCCGATTTGGATCCTGTCACCCTCATTTACCTCTACGGGATCTTTCACGCGGGAGCCGTTAACCTTGATGCCATTGTAGCTGCCCAAATCTTCAAGGAGTACAGCGCCGTTGTTTTTTAACAGCTTTGCGTGACGACGGGACACATTTCTTTCAGTAAGGCGAATAGTGTTTCCCTCTTTGCGTCCAATCGTGATCTCATCCCTTATTAGGGGAACAATCGTGGTTTTGCCTTCGTCGTCCTCTATAATGAGTTTATTCATGGTGAAATTACACGCGTCCTTTTTTTGTCAGTCTGCAAAAGCTAGTTTATTGCAGAAGCCTATAAAGGGTCAAGAGATTTGACAAAACAACAGACAAAAGGCTTGGCTCCTGGTCTATCCTTTTTTTTTTGCCATATTTTTATGTGATTGCGAATCATTTTATATAAAAAGGTCGGTAGAAAATCCACATTTTTTCTTGACCTCTACCTGAATTTACTTATTTACTGTACCGCCCGTAGATGGAAAAGTATCTGGTCTGTGGAGTGGTTTTTGTCGACGGTGTTTTAGTGAACGTCGGCATTAATGAATGAAAAGTTAATAAGGCACTTCATGTGAGCGGGAGAAGAGTGAATTTTGGAAAGGAGTCGGGTATGTACGCTGTGGTAGAGACAGGCAGTAAACAATACCGCATAGGAGTCGGTGAGGATTTTGACGTTGAACGTCTTGAAGGCGAGGAAGGCGAAAAGATATCGCTTGACAAAGTTCTCATGGTCGCTGACGGCGATAATGTTCATTTAGGAAGACCTTATGTGGAAGGTGCAAAGGTGGAAGCAGAGATTGTCCGACATGGCCGTGGGCCGAAGTTGGTGGTCTTTAAGATGAAGAGGCGAAAAAACATGCGCCGAAAGGCCGGCCACCGCCAGGATCTGACGACACTGAAGGTGACGGATATCACCGTATAAATTTTCTGATCCGGGTTGAGCTAGTAATATGCAGCTCTTGGATCGGAAGGAGTTTTTGTTATGGCACATAAAAAGGGACAAGGAAGCTCTAGAAACGGGCGTGACAGCAACGCACAAAGGCGAGGCATAAAAAAATACGCCGGACAAAAAGTAATCCCTGGAAACATCATTGTTCGTCAATTAGGGACAAAAATTCATCCTGGAGAAAACGTTGGAATGGGCAAAGATTACACAATCTTTGCAAAGAAGGAAGGTGTAGTATCATATGGCAGGGGTGGAGGGCGCAAAATAAGGGTTTCTGTTCTGCCGGGCTAAGAAGCTGTTATTACATCCTTGCTTTTGGTTCCTTTTTCGTATGCTTTGTTAATAAGCTACGTGGATTGATCTCTCATCATTTCTTTGCGCCTGATCCGGGTGAAGGTAAAAATTACTCGACCTTTATTGTTTTTCGGTGCTCTCGTGTGTGTAAAAAACTCGAGTGATGGTCTCGTGTGATAATGACTTCGGGATTCGCAAGTCGGTTCATCCAGTCTCGGCCCCGGGAGTTTCTTTATGAGTTAACCCTGTGGAGAAAAGTATTGTGAAGTTCATTGATGAGGCTGTAATTGTGGTCGAAGCTGGCGACGGCGGAGATGGATGCACTGCTTTCCGCAGAGAAGCTCACGTGCCGAGGGGTGGGCCGTCGGGTGGAGACGGAGGGAGATCTGTGATTTTAAAAGCAGATGCGCAGATGGACACCTTGTTGGACCATACATACAAGAGGCGGTATAAGGCAAAAAGGGGAGGGCACGGCAGCGGACAAAACCGTACCGGCGCCGGAGGGGAAGATCTCATAATACCCGTACCGGTGGGTACCCAAGTTATTGATGTCGAAACAGGAGATCTGCTGGCGGATTTGACGGAACCGAATCAAGAAATTGTAGCTGCCCATGGGGGAAGGGGTGGCTTTGGGAACGCCCGTTTTGCAACACCTACAAACCGTACGCCGCGGCGGTCTGATCCCGGTGCGCCGGGAGAGCAGAGACAAATAAAATTGGTTCTAAAGCTGATGGCGGAAGTGGGTTTGGTAGGGATGCCCAATGTAGGGAAATCCACCTTCTTGTCCGTCATTTCAAGAGCCCGTCCCAAAATTGCCGATTATCCTTTTACTACTTTGAATCCGCACTTGGGCATAGCGGATCTCACCGACGGGAGAGCGCTCTGCGTGGCGGATATTCCTGGCTTGGTCCAGGGCGCTAGTGAAGGCCGGGGGTTGGGGATAAGATTTCTTAAACATCTTGAAAGGACGAAGGTTTTTTTGCATTTGGTGTCGGTTTTTCCGGAAGAAGAAAGGGATCCGGTAGAGGATTGGCTGATTTTGAAAAATGAGCTGAAAAACTACCCGGGAAATCTTGATGAGAGGCCTGAGTTAGTGGTGATGACTAAAACGGATCTCCCCTATGTTCGTGAGGCCCTTGAAGATGTTGAGAAGAGATTTGCAGAAAAGGGTGTAAAGCTCATGTCTATGTCCGCAGTTCTCCGTAAAGGGGTGCGAGAGATCTTGGAAGAATTGTATGACGTAGTTTCCAATGAGCGTAGTTCCATGAAGGGGAGATCAGCCTAAACAAGAGGCTGCGTAGGATTTGAGCCTGCTTCGAGCCTGCTGCGACTTGTGGCCTGTCCTGATGATTGGCCGGACATGGATGATGTAAAAATAATAGAGCAGATGGGGGATCGGCCCGGCTTGGGGTTTTTCCGGGGATCTAATGTTTCGCACAAGGAGCAAAATGGAAGATGGAACGAACTATTCTTGAGCGCAGTGACCCAACTTAGAGCAAATTACAAAACGTTCATGCCTGTTTTTTGGGTAATCTTTCATGAAAAAAGCAAAGCTGCTTATTCGGCCGGTATGTTTATAAAAAGTGATGGGTCCTTTTCTAGTTTGGAAGAAATCAATGCTTTTTTGGTGTCTTGACCATCCCCATAGTATAGGCTAATCATAAATGAGCTAGGAGATGCCATGTTTTATATGGACCGTTTAGCGTGAGTGAGTCTCTAAGAGACTTGTGAGCATTGGTGCTCCTGGTTGAAAAATTTGTTTTTTTTATTTAAATAGACCCCGGCTTGGGGGTTTAGCAAAAAAAGTGGGCCCGGAAAGTCAAAAAGTTTTGTTTCAAGTGATTCAGTGGGGTGTGATGTTTGAAAGGTTTCCCCGTTGGATTGATTGGGCAATGCTTAGATTTGAAGCGGCTGTTATTGAAAGAGGGGTAAGTTCATGAAAAAGAAATTCTTAAGTGTTCTTTGTTTTGTTGCAACGGCTCTTCTCATCACCGGGTGGAATAACGGAGAGGTTGTGGCTCAGGATGCAGCCGGCGAAAAGGGGGTTAAACCAGGCGAACGCCCGGCTGGAGGAGAATCTGCAAAAGGGGAGCTCGGCGGTGTGCCTGATGTTTCTACATCGGTGGCCGAGCCAAAGGAAGATGACGGAGGAGAAAAGCCTGCAGAAAAAAAGATACAAGATGAAAAGAGCCCTCAGACTTATGTAATGAGGCTACGCTCTCTTTCAGAAAGGATTTCAACCCTGAAAGAGAGGGTCTCTCAGACCAAGTATCGTCTCAGCTTGCTCAAGGAGGCTGTGCTTCATGGGACCATCGCTGGGGCACAGCTTAAAGTGGTCCAAGAACACAAAATGGGTAGCTCCTTTCGGCTTGAAAGCATTCGTTATGCTTTGAACGGAAAAGGTATATACGGCAAAGAGGGTATCGCAGACACAAAGTTGGCCAAAACAAAAAACCTGCCGATTTTTTCCGGTCCCATTCCTCCCGGTCCTCATGTGTTGACGGTAGAGCTTAAATGGCGTGGACATGGACATGGGGTCTTTTCTTATTTGAGGGGCTATAAATTCCGTGTTCTCTCAAGTCACTCCTTCAAGGCCACTGAGGGGACCGAGACGGTGATAAAGGTGAGAGCCTATGAGAAGGGTAATATGTCAACTCAGCTGAAAGACCGTCCGGCAGTGAAGTTTGTGAGGCAGACGAGGGTTGTGCAGCCTAAGCGTAAGGTTGAGGGGGCGGCTGAATCAGGTAAAGCTGAAGGCGCAAAGAAATGAATGGACGAAAACGTCCCAGCATACGGGTTTGAAGATGAAAAACAAAAACACGATGACGAGAATTTTCAGTTCTTTTACAAGCTGGGTTTTTCCTATGTCTTCGAGAATGGTCCACAAGATGCCAGGTTTTAAGCGCTTTTATAATCAAACAGGTTTTCAAATAAGAAGAGGCTTAAGTTTTGCTGTCGTGTGGTTTTTAACGCTGGGCTTGTTGGCAGGAGGATTCGCGCGTGCCAAAAGTTTGAGCGAGCTGGATAGGGAGGTGGTGAGGCTTAAGGAGCTCTTGTCACACTATCTAACAGTTTTGGAGGAGCCTCAACAAAAGAGCCGACGTTCTTTAATGAAGAGGTTTCTAGACGGCTTGGTTCTCTACGAAATGAAAGATTACGACAAGGCTTCAGTGATTTTTCTGGACTTGATAACGAACAATGAAAAATCCCAGCCGGCGCAGCAGGCTCGTTATTATCTTGCAGATTGTTTCTATCGCCGCAGAGAGTATCGTTCGGCCAAGCTGCACTATCAAAAAGTGGTGGAAAGAGGTCCATCGGAAGAGCATTATCAGAGCTCTTTGCAGCGGCTCTTGGATCTATCCTTGCGTACGGGGGATCATAGCCGGATTCATAAATTGATCGAGAGGATTGAAGCGATTCCAAAGAGTCGGCGGGATTCTTCCATGGAGTACGTGTTGGGGAAGTATTATTATTCCAGGGGTTTGATGGATCGGGCGTTAAAGGTTTTCGGTTCTATTCCAATTTCAAGTGAATATGGCGATCAGGCTCAGTATTTTTCCGGTGTCATCAAAATTAAGAGCAAAGATCTAAAAGAAGCGGAAAAAATATTTGATGAAGGTCTAAAGAGATTAGAAGGAAGGGCGTCCAAAGAAAAGCCCCTAAAAGGGAAAGATGCTAGGTTGCGCGATCTATATGTGATGGCCCTGGCACGCTTGGAATACCATGAAGATAACCCGGATGGTGCGATAGAGTATTACAAGAAAATCTCCAGAAGATCGGAACAATTCGAACATGCACTCTATGAGCTTGCTTGGGCTTATTTGAAGGCGTGGGAGTTTTATAGGGCAATTAAGAGTCTTGAGCTCTTGGCTCTGGCCAACCCCGACTCGGAACATGTCGCCGAGAGCCGGATTCTAGTGGGAAACCTCAAAATTCTCGCGAAACAATTCGGTGATGCGCGAAAGCTCTTTAAGCAAACAGCAGATGAGTATCGTCCTATCTATCATAAGGTAAGGCTTCTACACAAAGAGAACTGGTCGGCTGAAAAATTTGTGCGGCTTCTCACAGATCAGGTGACAGATGCCCTGGATACAAATGTGAGGATCCCTGAAAAAACAATTACAGCGATGAAGCGTCAGCCGAATATAAAGAGGGCTATTATTACGTTGGAAGATATGGAAGCTGTCCGTAAGTCGATAAAGCAGAGTGAAAGGATGATCAAGAGGGTGGAACAGAAGATTGGGGAGACAGGGAGCATTGCCGCTTTTCCCCAGCTGGCACGGGCTCGGGCGCGAGCATCCGAGGTTGAGACGCAGCTGGCAAAGCTTCAGGCCGAGATAAGCGCAAAGCTGAAAAAATCCGTGAGATCTGCTGTGAATCAACAAGAGCAAGCCGAGCTGAATCGTTTGGAAGACGAGAGAAGGAAGTTAAGGGAAATCATCGATGAGATGCCCTCGACGAGTGAGGATTTCGAGCAAAGGGTTCGCAAAATACGTAAGCTCTATGATGCCCGCGAAAAGAATCTACATAAACTTACTGTAGCGATCCAGGGGCTTCAAGCTCAGCTTGTGGCAATAAAGAGTTATTTTTCTTCAACGGCCGGGACTCAGAAGCTGGAGCCGGAGGTCGTGCAAAAGAAAATCAGGGCGTTGACGAAAGAAATTGAAGAGTTGCAGGCCGAAGCACGGGCTATTCGGTCGAGAGTCGCCGACGGCAGGAGCTCTGCCGGAATGGATGATGAGACGTTGGCGCATGAGCGACGGGTGCGATCAAGATATAAACGTTTGCTCGAAGAACAAAAGAAGATCGTCAGCAACGCAAAGGCCAGGATGGATGCCGGTGGTCGGTCGGACGTGGCGCGAATCGAGGCGGTGATGAGCAGGGCGGACAGTGTCAGAGATAATTTGAAAAAATATAACGAGCGTATAGACAAGAACTTAGCGCATAAACTTGGTCGTACGCTGCGGGTGCTCGCAGAAGAAAAGAAAAATGTCGAAGAATATCGGGCACTTTTAGACTCATATAGACCTGAGGGTGAAGAGGTCGTTGGTGGTGTAGCCCAAGAGAACCTATACGGAATCACTCAAAACCTGTATGACCTTTTGATAAAGGCGGATGTAGGTATTTTAGATGTGTCTTGGGCGATTAAGAACGTTCAGTCGACTAAATGGGCTCAGTTCACCGTTGAGCAGAGTAAGAAGCTCCAGGCTCTAGAGAGAAGATTCGAGGAGGTGAGGGGGAGATGATATACAAAAACCCGCCTCAGGGAGAAAAGAATATAATTATGAAAGATTATGGTTCCAAAGTGGTGAAGCTTGCGGCCACTTTTTTACTATTGGGGCTCTTTTTGGTTTTGCCCGGTTCAGCGGGAGCGGACGAGGTCTTTCCGGATCTTCGCAAAGATCCATATTCGGAAGAAGAGCTGAAAGAGTTGGAAAAGCTGAAAAAATTTGAAAACCTGTATCGATGGGGTTCATCTGTTTATAAATCCGTATCCAGGCAGGTCATCGAGCGGGCATATTTGAATGAAAAAGACAAAATTCTAAAAGGGACCCGAGAAGATATAACGGAATCCCGTAAGAACACCGAAGTTCGTCGAATGGAGGCCATCAAAGAGTTTGAGGCATGGATAAAACGCCACCCGGATGACAAGAGATGGACACCGGATATTCTTTTCCGACTTGCTGAACTTTATTACGAGAAGGCCACCGTAGATTTTCAATACGCGCAGGTTAACTATCAAGATGCCGTACTTCAGCTACGCAGGCGTTCGGCAGAGCTTGGGCGTGATTTGCCGGAGCCGCCGGAACCTCAGATCGATTATTCAATATCCATTTCGTATTATCGCCGATTGATACGCGAGTATCCTACTTATGAGAACATGGACGTAGTTCATTACCTTTTGGGCTATTGTTTAAGGGAGATGGCCAAGCAAGCAGAGCAGTTTGTAGATCTTGATGAAGAGATGTCCTCGGACGGAGTGGCATCTGAAGCGATGATTTATTCTCAACGTGCCAGACAGGCGTTTTTGGCATTGGTCTGCTCGGATAAATACAAGGCACTCGAAGAGTTTACTCCTCCGGCTGCCCCTGAAGGTGTTCTCGAAGGTTCAGAAGAAGCGAGTGGTTCTGTTGATCCCGGTCTCACTGTTGAAAGCTTCGATCCTTACAAGGATTGCACTCCAATCGTTGATTTGAACCGACACAAAGGCGGAGATCTGCAGAGGCGAAAAGCGCTCTT
>JAABSF010000227.1 GCA_011390535.1 Deltaproteobacteria bacterium
TATTGAATTGCCTTGAGCGACACGAGGCGGATTTCGGCATGGATGCTCTTTTACTATATGTTTTAACCCACGAGCTTATACATGTTATTCGGTTTGAGCGGTTTCAGCAGGCTGTAGAGGTGGGGGAAGAAAAGAGAGAAAAAGAAGAATCAGCGGTCCATAAAATCACCGGCGAAATACTTCTGCCCATTGCGGATACCGAACTTCGAAACGTGTTGGCTAAATATAATGTTCCGAGTGGAGATTGTTTTCGTGTTACGGACAGGACAAGAGGGTTGCCCTGACAAATAGCTCTCGATCACTCACCCCGAATTAGAAACGCATTTTCATGTTCAGCGCACCTCCTTGAGGCGCTCCGGAGGGGAAGAATACGAGCTGATTCTGAAGAAATCTGCGTCGAGCCTTTTCTTTTTTTATCTGTTTTCTCATTTCAATATAACCGTCGATGACACCGTAGATAAATACTCCCACCAGCAGGCCGAAAGAGACGTAATTAACGGCCAGCATTGTCTTTGCCAGTGTTCGATTGTCCTCTACAATATTACCGTCGATATCCTGAATTACAAAAGATCCGTCATGACGGTATTTTGAGGAGCGCAAGATAGCAATGGAAGCAGCGTTTATTGCCAGCAGTCCCACCTCTGCTCCAAGTAAAGACCACGCTTTTATATGTTGGCCGTTTTGAAACTGCCCTGCCGGAGGAAAAAAATTCAATACGGCATACTTGGGTTTCATGGGTTCAAGCTGACGAACTTCTTTTTTTAAAGTTTCTTTTCTGACTAGTTCAAAAGACTCCACTACTTGAGGAGGTACCAGGCGTGGGCTAAGGCGCAGGGTTGGGTCCAGTGCAACGATTTTGCGAAAAACAATGAGCGCTCCTTCTTTGCGACCCGATAGATGTAGACTGATACCGTAAATGCGCAGAGCTTCTATTCTGTCGGCTCTATCGAGTTTCATTCCTCTCTCGATTATCGGTCTGAGAATCTTTACTGTTTTCTCAAATTGACCGTATTCAAAGGTGTTGTGAGCAGAGCGCAAGATGGCTTCTTGTGATTTTTTGTCTTCTTGTGTGCCTTGGCTCTTTTTAGTCTCTGAAGGGTCTGCAGCTGCTGGGTTTCCAGAAAAAACCAACACAGAAAAAAATAAAATGAACCGCCATTTTTTTGTGGCAAAACATAAAGGTGACCCGAAAAAAGATGTTGCCGTTTTATGCAAAGCGGTTTTTTGTAGAGCCCTTATCGGCATGTTTTTTCTCAGCTCCTTTCTTGAAGGTAAATGGGCATGATATATTTACAATCATCCGCTCATTGGTGTTGGCTATAGAGTCATTTTTTGTGAGAAAGCTTTCCTCCTGACGGCCTCACACGGTCGATGTTCTAGGGTCTTCCCGGATCCGGCAAAATGAGCTTAAATTTGCCGGAGGCATTTGTCATAGTTTCAAAAACAGGAGTTCTGTTGGTTGACTGGGGGTCGAAGACCTGAATTAGAACCGACGAAGCATTCGAGCCCGATGACTGTTTTCTTATTCTACCCTCAAGCGACAGTCCTCGTGGTAGCTTGATGTCTTGCCCGGGGGATTCTTCGATTATTAATCCATCTGTTACGATGGCCTCCATGTCCACCAGTCGAGCCCACTCTGTTTGGAGAGGAGGGAAAAAAGAAAATGTGTATTTTGCGCCATCAACAAGAGACAGTTCAAAGAAACCTGAAGCATCTGTGTATGTTTCTACAGAGCTACCTCTCCCCAGGCGTGTGGACGCCACCACACGAACATTTTCAAGTGGCGAGGGTTCTTCATCTCCTAACGTTCCGGGAGCTCCTCTTACGGTTCCAGTCACCGTCGCTTTCTTTTTAAGGGTGATGAGGGAATCTGAGATGCTCCCTTGCTTAAGATCTATATTTGTTAAAACGGTTTGTGAGCCGTCACTGCTTTCAATAATAACTTCATAACTTGCTTGGGGGAGTTGTTCAATGCTCCATGTTCCGTTCGCTGGAGTGACGAAGGATTTTTTCATATATCCTGATGCATCGTAGGTGGTGTGTGGTTCATCATCCAGGAATGTAGTTAGAGAAGCAGCTGATATCAAAGGTTCTGATATCAAGGTTATCAAAGCACCTTGGACTGGTGAAGCTTCTTCGTCAACGACCATCCCTGAATAGTCAGCGCGAGGGATTTGGTTATAAACTATCTCTAACTTCATTGCCGAATCTTCGGTTATCTCTATTCGTTGAGATGGTTCTATATTAAGGTTTGGTAGTACTGAAGAAGGCGAAGGTACGCTCTGAAGCCCACATATTCCAGGTCTTGCATAGAGCAAAAACTCACCATCAAATGATCGGCTTTTGCCCACAGAAGAAGGTGTGTCTTTGCAGCGCAGGACTACTTGAACATCACCTAACGGAACATCCTCGGTCTCGTTTGCTTCAAATATATGTCCAATTACCCCGTGGCCCTGATCCAAGGTAAAGTTAAGATTCTGCCCTGGTGTTTGTTGATCGAACCACAGAGGTGCGATGTCTTCAACTTCCGGGATAATGAGCACGTTGAAGAGTTGATTTTGTTCAACCATAAACTCAAG
Source organism: Deltaproteobacteria bacterium (assembly GCA_011390535.1). GTDB lineage: Bacteria > Myxococcota_A > Polyangia > HGW-17 > SLPX01 > SLPX01. The sequence continues at coordinate 2,580 of JAABSF010000227.1, forward strand.
CAAATCTTCGCCTCCGAGAAAAAAACCTTCCTGCGACAGGCCGCCTTCTGAAAGAAATGGCCTTAAGCGAACAAAAGAACGGATAGGTAGCGATGTTTCATCTTCGACCCTGAAAGTGAATGGTGTCCCCTCTTGAAGATCAAAACCGAGATCTTTTCGAGGCGTTGCGCCTATAACTGTATAAGTCTTTTCTTGCCGGGGGATTGTTTTTGTGTCCGGCGGAGTAAGACGGACAGTGTACTCTTTTTCATTATATGATTCGGGGAAAACCGTCACATAGAGCATAGCCGAGCACTTGTTTCCGTAAACAGTTTCCGCTTCTACATTCACAGTGTGGGTTCCGGTGTTTTCCGGCGTAAACTCCAAAGTCCGGTCACTATCCCGCAGATCGAAGTCGGATAACTCCGATTCATCAGGATCCTTTATTTTCCATGTGATTTGGGCCAGCGTCCCGTATTCAACTGTTGCAATTACGGGAATAATGGTGTCCACGATTGAATCTTTCTCTGTGTTTTTTAAAGAGAGTGCTATCTCACAACCTGGTCCACCGTCTATGTTTGTTCCGCCATCATTGTTATCATTGTGATTCAATGTTCCGCCATCCATCATACCGCACCCAAAGATGAAGAGAGTGGAGCAGACTGTAAAAACGGGCCACTTTGCTTCTGTAATGAGAGCTATTAGGGCTCTGAGAGCTTTTCCTGTGATTTTTTTCTTTGACGCTTTCATTTTTTGCCTCCGGGGCGGAGTTATTATTAACGAAACTCAATTTTCCAAGTGACCCATTGAGGGCAACCAGCCACTAAACTGCAGCGGATCTCTTCAACTCCGCATTCCAGCTCTCGTGTTTTTCTATCAGAGACTTTGACTCTGATCCAAACCTCTTGTCCCGGGCTGAACTCTCCGGGATAGATGTCCAGATAGGGTTCATGGTAGCCGCTGACGGGAAGAAAGCTCTGTCCTTTGTTTTCGCTTATTTCCCAGTTGAAGGATATGCCTCCCGCCGGTGGGTAGGGATCCAGATCGTCTTCAACTCTCAGGACTTCGAACCGGTGCGACTCCATGAAGTCAAAGACCAGCAGAGGTATTATGCTTGCGTCGGCGGGAGAGGTTTCACGGATACATGGTGCTCCATCCTTGGCCACATTGATGTGCGAAGTTGCTGTGCTTTCTCTGTTACCATCACTTACCGTCAGATAGACGACATAGGTGCCGGGTACATCCGGGATCACGAGACAACGGAGTTTTTTCTTTGGATCTTCATCTTCCGGGTTGTATCCTTCATCCGCGGTTAGCATTACAAAAACCTCTGAATCAGAGGCGGAGGGACGTTCTACTTCCCAGGTGTAAGATAGCTCATCTCCTTCATCAAGATCCGAGCTTAAAAATCCGTGGAACCAGATCTCTTGGCTTACGATATATTGATTCTCCTCATTGGATGGTGTTTCTGCTGTAATCACAGCCTCAGGCGGACGGTTGTTTACAAATATTTCTTTGGAGACTCGGGAGCTTCGAATGCCTTCTTTATCGTAAACACGCAGCGAAATAGTGTAGTTCGCTTTGGCTGTGGGTTTGAAACAGCAAGTGGGCTTTGTTCCTCCATTACAGGTACCTGAGCCTTGTTCATCTCCACATTCTTCATATGGATACTCAGATCCGACTTCGAATTCGATACTCCATTCATATGTAAGCTCATCTTCTTCAGGATCAGAGCTGTTTTCTCCGCTCAAAAAAACCGAATCGCCGATATATATTAACTCTTGGTCTATTCTAAGCTCTACTATGGCCGTGGGTCTTTTGTTCACCGGCTCAATGGGCTCTAAATAAAGGCAGCTTGCGGACAGAAAGATGAATGCTCCTAGTAATATTGACGAACTCAACAAAATTTTTGAAAAACCCGGCAAACAAACAGCGATCTCGACAAAAGATAGTATTGGACACTTATAAAGTTGTTTAAACAGGCTTTCTTTTTGGCTCATGGTGATTACACCTTACTTTTCTTTCCCGGCTCAATTTAAATAAAGCAACTCTCGTGCCGGAAAGTGAAGATCTTGTTTAACCCACATGTTTGCATACATGGATTCACCATTATTATCTCAGACAGTACGGTTTAGGCCAAGAAGGTTTTTCAATCACAAAGAAAACGCGACAAATATGTCACGGTCTCTGTAGGGATGATAAAAAACACAGTGACCTTCGGTTTTACAAAACAGGATGAGATCTTTTAGGAGTAGGTTCAAAGTGAACATAAAGATTCGTAAGCCATCCAGTTACGATTTGTCTTTTTAGCTTTTGATTACCTACATCTAAGGCTGGGTTTATCGGTTAATGTGCAACTGGTCTTCGGGAGAAAAGAAACCCATGAGGTATCGATTGGAACACCGTCTTTGAACAGGATCACTTTATGCCTTCCCGGTGAGATCTTTTTGCGCCCCGAGGAATATTTTATATCATTGATGGAAACCTTATCACCTCTGGATAGCCGAATAGAGACAACAGTTTTCCCCGGCAGAGAGCCCCTCAGCGTCAGGTTTTGTCCGGTTTCAATCACAATGGTCCGTCGGAAAGCGGGGCCTCCATCATTTTGAGAACATACAACTTTATAAGAGCCGGCCTTGAGCTTGATTTTTTTTGAATAATTCGGTGAGCGTCCCGCTGGGCTGCCGTTTATTTTGGCGTTGCACCAGGGAGTTATGGCGAGGGTAAGGGTTCCGTAGGCAGGCTCTTGTTTTATCTTTTTTGGGGGCGGTTCAGGGGCGG
>JAABSF010000228.1 GCA_011390535.1 Deltaproteobacteria bacterium
AGAAAGGCGCGACCATGAGGTTGGGGAGTTATGATTGCATTTTGCAAGAGGGTTCCGTCGCCCAAAGAGCTTACAAGAGGGGTCAAATAGCGGAGCGGCATCGCCATCGGTATGAGTTTAATAATGATTATCGTGATCAGTTCCTGAAGGCGGGCATGAAGCTTTCCGGGCTATCTCCCGATAGCGCGTTGGTGGAGATGGTGGAGTTGCCGGACCATCCCTTTTTCGTGGCATGTCAGTTCCATCCCGAGTTCAAGAGTCGTCCAATGAAACCGCATCCACTGTTTTCCGAATTTATTTGCCATGCATTGGAACACAGTCAAAAAGGAGCATAGACAAGTGCCCGAAAAAAGCGAGAGTATGCAAGACCAAAAGAGGTCTAAAGAACGACAAGAGATGATCCGAACAGTAATAGATGCGGCGACTGAGAGAAAGGGACACAAGGTCGTCAGTATCGATGTGAAGGGGCACTGCTCTTATACTGACTCGATTTTAATTGTAAGCGGAGAATCGGATCGTCAGGTACAAGCAATCGGAGACAGGATATCCCGTGCAATGCGGGACTCCGGGTGGAAGCCTCTAAGCCTGGAAGGGGGTAGGGGGCAGGGAGGGTGGGTGCTTTTGGACTTTGGTGATGTAGTAGTCCATGTATTCAGAGAGGATTTGCGAGAGTTCTATGACCTGGAGGGGCTCTGGGTTGATGCTGAAAAAGAAGAGATCAGTGGTTAGGGTTAAGTCAGCCCAAAAGGCAGCGTCAGCCCAAAAGGCAGCGTCAGCCCTAAGGACTGCGTCAGCCCTTAGACAGCCTTGAGGTCTGCGCCATGAAGATGATGTTGGCGGCAGTGGGCAAATTGAAAGATCGCGGACTGGAGGCGTTGGTTGATGATTATGTGGGGCGGGTCTCCAAACGTATACCCTTCAAAATCCTTGAGGTGAAGAGCTCCGGAAAGCTGTTGGCCTCAGTGCCCAAAGGATACAAAAAAGTCGTACTCGATGAGCGAGGGGAGCTTTGGAACACTAGAGAGCTGGCTTCTTTTCTGGAAAAACTGATGCTGGGCGCGGTGCCGGGGGTGGCCTGGATAATCGGTGGTGCGAATGGTTTAGATGACACGATTAAACGAAGGGCCGACAAGGTCCTCTCTCTTTCCCCTATGACATTTCCACACAGGTTGGCCCGGCTGATTTTATGCGAGCAGATCTATCGCGCCTTGAGCATTATTCATGGAGAGCCATATCACAAATAGGTTCAAGTTTGGGGGCCTGGTTTTTTCCTGCAGTTTAGTAATGAAAAACCGATTCTCCTACAAACTCCCGCAGGATCGAATTCGGGGGTACGTGATCTTTGAAGACCGGGAGGATCCACCGGATAAAACGCAGCAGTCTGTAGGCTTCCACGAAGACCGGATCGTCTTGTGGAACTTCCAGTAAATACCTCTCGGCGTAGGGTTTTATGACGGCGTGCTCATACACCAGCGCGGAGTTGAACATCGCGTCAGCCTGTTCTTGGTAAGGGAAAATGTTTTTGTTTTCGCCTCTCCTGACTGATGGCCATCGCCTAAGCGTTTCGACCGCCGAATAGCCTCGAAAGTGCCGGTCTCTAACAAGACGGCGGATCAAACGGGTGTCGGATGTGAATATTCTTGTGTGGTCATCAATGCAGAGCTGGGTCAGGGCGCTTATGTAAATCTTGAACTTCACTTCAGCGGGAATGGATTGTGTCAATTTCTCATTCAGCCCGTGGATCCCTTCCATTATCAAAATCTGTTCGGGTTCCAGTTTCATTGCTCTCCACTGGTGCTTGGGCCTGGCTTTTCCTTGATGGAAATCAAACACAGGCGTCAAGACCTCGCGGCCGGAGAGTAGTTGGGCCAACACATCACCCAGGAGAGTCAGGTCAATTGCATCTATGGATTCAAAGTCATAATCTCCCGAGGAGTCCCGAGGCGTTTTCTCGCGGGTAACAAAAAAATCGTCGATAGACAGGCTCACTGGATGAATCCCGTTGACTCTGAGCTGTATCGACAGTCTTTTTGAAAAGGTTGTCTTGCCGGAGGCCGAGGGCCCTGCAATGAGCACTAATCTGACATTATTTCTTCTAGCTGCGATTTGGTCTGCGATCGAGACGATTTTCTTTTCATGAAAACCTTCAGCAGCTTGAATTCTCTCGTCAATACCGCCGGTGAGACACAATCTGTTCAGATCGCCCACGTTGTATGTCCCGAGAATCTGATTCCATCTACGGGTCTCTTGATATGTAGCAAACAATTTAGGTTGAGAATGGATTTCGCCCTTGATTGTTGACAGGTTGCGACGGGGAAAACGCAGCACCATTCCGGCTGCGTATGGCTCCAGCTTGAAAATACTAACTGCTCCGGTGGAAAAGGTTACAGCGCTGTGGAAGAGATCAAAAAAATCTCCGCACCAGACCACCCGCACCTTTGGTTCCCAGTGTGTTCTCAATAGGTGAACTTTGCCTTCATGACCCGACTCCGAGAAGAGCCTCCTGGCTTCAATCACGCTCATCGACTTAACTTTTATGGGTAAATCCTCTTCAGTCAGAGATTTCATCTCATCAAAGATTTTTTGTACGGTCTGAGGCGCTATGTCTTCGGGTTCTGAAGAGTAGAAGTAATAGCCGTCACCAAGAGTTTGGCTCAGAACAACATGAAGGGAAGGATCCACTCGGCGTGCGGCTTCATAAAGCATTAGACATGCGCTCCGGCGGTAAACATCCCAGCCTAATCTGTCGGAGCGAGTTACCGTCTCGACCCTACAATCAGATCGCAGAGGGTATGAGCGTCCGTAGAGCCGGTTGTTTACCAAGGCGGCCAGAAAAAGATGTTGTTCAGGACCGCCATGCTCTTCAAGAAAGTGGTGTAGAAGGGTGCCGCGGTTTATTTCGTATTGTTGGTCTTTGTAATCTACTTGGATATATTCTCTGTTGAAACTTGATACTCTGTTCATTATTGGTTTTCCGGCTAAATCTTGTTGCGGTGTTTATTATTTTTTCCGATTTCTCCCGACAGCACTCCAAGCGCTATGAGCAAAGGTGCGTCATTTCTCATTTCAGGCGGGAGCCCTTTAGGAATTGGTGTCCCGGGAGGCGGCGGACCGGTGAATACAGGCCAATCAGGCCTGACACCCACCCCATCCAAGCTCTTGCCCTTAGGTGTGTAGTATCTTCCTACAGTGAGCTTCACAACCGAACCTTCCGCTAATTTTATCAACTCCTGAAAGGTTCCCTTTCCAAAAGAAGTACGCCCCACCACTTTTGCCTTATCATTTTCCCGCAAGGCCACGGCGGTAATCTCGGCTGCCGAGGCTGTGCGGCTGTTAATTAACACCATGATATTCAAATGTGACCATGGAGCTTCTCTGCTTGCCCAATACTTCTCTTGCAGCCGTCCCTTTTTTCCCCTCCTTGAGATCAATAACCCTTTTGAAATAAAGAGATCCGCTGATTTCAGACCTTCAGACATAAGTCCTCCGGCATTGTCTCTTAAGTCCAAGATCAAGTTTTTAACGGTCTTGTTTTTTTCTGTAGCTTTTTTTTTGATTTTCTTCAGGGTTTTGTCAATCTCCGCGCTAGTGCCCGGATGAAAAGCAATAACTTCTACATAGGCGGTTTCATGAGTTAGAAGGCTGCCGGTTACTGATTTTTCACGCATCACAGCTCTTTGAACCCACACCTCTTGAGGTGCTTGCCACCCTTTGCGGCTGACAGTTAGTTTGACTAAAGTCTTGTTCTTGCCCCTTAGTTTTTCTTCCAATTCTTCAGCTGGTTTGCCGATGACACTCTCTCCATCGACCTCCAGGAAACGGTCACCTATCTTGATCCCCTTTTTGGCCGCAGGACCGAGTGGTGCGACATGTTCCACCACAGCTCCTGAATTGTTGATTTTTAATCTTACACCGATACCAGCGTATACTCCCGTCGCCGCAGCCAATAATCGGCGGTACTGTTCTTTTGGAAAAAACCGGCTGTGTGGGTCGAGGCGATCCAACATCCCGTTTATAGCCCCATGAATGAGTTTTTCCGAGTCAACTTTGTCAACATAGTCCTTTTCTATGTGGTGCAAAACTTTTGTGAATTCGATGAGCTTTGTGTACGGGGTCCACCTGGATTTATCTTCCGGGTCGGCTTTCACCGGAACCAGGAATACTCCCAGCAAGAAACCGATCATGATTCCTGCGATCAATATCAAGATAGGCGGAGTTGATCTTTGTAGAGTTGATCTTTGTAGAGTTGATCTTTGTAGAGTTGATCTTTGTAGAGTTGATCTTTGTAGAGTTGATCTTTGCAGAGTTGATCTTTTCTCTATAGTGGCAGAGTTGATCTTCTCTTTATATGAGGAGAGGTTTTCCTCCATGTCAGGAGAGGTTTTCCTTTTCCTTTTCCTTTTCCTTTTATCTTGTATCCGTAGTTTGGTAGTCATATTTCTAAAATTGAAACCATTCACATCCATGCTCTAAACACAAAAAG
>JAABSF010000229.1 GCA_011390535.1 Deltaproteobacteria bacterium
TGCCTGATTAAGCCGTGCCCTTTACAGGGGCGACGTACCCCCTTAGCTGCTACAGCTTCGGGATCATTCATTATCGGTATTGGGTTCAGGGAGCAAGGATTGGATAATCTCTGAAAACGCCTCCGGTGACCCCTGTCTCAAGACGAGATCCTCGGCTCCCAGATCTTGATATAGCCTCTTTCTCAGCGGGTCCACTTTTTTGTCGGTGACCAAAATAATCGGCTTTGTCGAAGTTGTATCGGTCCCCAGTCTGGAACAAATCTCGAGCGCATTTTTATTGGGGGTGTCTGCATGACAGACAATAAGTCTTGGTTTAAGATCCAGCGCCAGCCCAAGCCCCTGTTCTCCATCCGTGGCTTCGTAAATTTGGGCACCGGGATACTGCGATTCCAGTGATGAGACAATGTTCTTCCGGACATTTTTATCATCGTCGATGATCAGAAAAAGCAAAAGTTTACAGGCTTCTATTGTGTTTCGTGGCTTGGCGGCGACGGTAACGCTTCCTGTTCGGCTGTCATTTAAGGCGGTCTCCATCTCAAGGCACGACTGAAACCTCTTGGTGGGGTCTTTTGCCATGGCCTTTTTTATAATCCACTGCGCTGAAGACGGAAGCTCGGGCCTCACAGAGAGGGCGTCGGGAGGATCTTCTACCAGGTGACAGTCCAGCACGGCCAGCACACTATCAGATTCGTAAGGAGGAAACCCCGTCAACATCTCATAGAATATGCAACCCAAAGAATAAATATCACAAAGATGGGCTTGATCTTTTGGGAGAGTGGTCCCACGAATCCTTTCCGGGGCCAAATACATCGGTGTTCCGTCCAGCTCCAAAGCGCGTCCGTCTAC
>JAABSF010000230.1 GCA_011390535.1 Deltaproteobacteria bacterium
CTGTTTTGTTTGTTTTTACATCATGTGCGGGGAGCACAAAGTCGCCTGAAGTTCGTTTTGAGAAAAAAACAACAGATGAATCTGCTGACGAAAGGACCGATAAAGAACCCAAGTCTGAGGGTGAGGTGGAATCCAGCCGGCAGAAAGAGCCTGAAGATAAAGAGAATAGGGGCTCAAGCAGTGAAGCGAAGGCAGATGAGAAAACTGATGACGATGATATTTTTGAGGATTCACCTTTTGATCCTCTAAATGTAGCAGCGATAGATGCAAAGCTGGATGTGGTCTATGTACCGACACCGCAGCCGGTGGTAGACAGAATGTTAAAATTGGCCAAGATAAAAAAAAGTGATGTTTTATATGATCTTGGTTGCGGAGACGGCAGAATAGTGGTGACGGCGGCGAAGCGTTATGGGATCAAGGCCAAAGGTTTTGATATTGATCCCAGGAGAGTGGCTGAGGCGAAGGCCAATGTGAAAGCCGCTGGTGTCGAGGATCTGGTGACAATTGAAGAGAAAGACATTTTTACACTTGATCTCTCACCGGCTGACGTTGTTACAATGTTTTTATTGCCCGAACTAAATGTTAGGCTCATACCTCAGCTCAAGAAGTTGAAGCCCGGGTCAAGGATCATCTCTCACGATTTTAACATGAAAGGTGTAAGACCAATATATAAGACCAGTATGCGGCCCAAAGGGTATACTTCTCAGCACTATATCTTTGTTTGGCGGTCCCCCATCAAAGTAAGAAAGAAACTTCAGACACGTAAGTCGAGAAAGCGAAAGAGAAAGAAATAAGATTTAAAGAGTATGATGAATTGAGCGTGCTGAACGTTGAGTATCACCGGTCCGCGCTTTGCTTTAATCCTATACTTTCTACACCAACTCAGGTTTCAGCTCATGCGAGTTCCGAGCAATTTTCTTTTTACTAGAATTCAAAGACAAGTTAAACTGCGCCCCATGAAAATTGTAATCGCAGGTGTAGGTTCCGTTGGATATCATCTAGCGGAAAATCTCAGTCAACACAATCACGATATTGTCCTCATAGATAACAACCCCGAGGTGGCGGACTATGCCTCGGGACGTTTGGATTGTCTTGTGATCACCGATGAGGCCAACAACCCGGAAGCCATGAAGAGAGCGGGCGTGGAGAACGCGGATTTTTTTCTTGCTGTTACCAACTCGGATGAAGTTAACATGATCGCCTGCCTTCTAGTTGGGGCATTATACAAGACGCCGGTGAGAATCGCGCGGGTGCGCAATGTCGCCTATGCTGAGACAAAAGTGATGCGGCGTTTGATGACGGGGATTGACTTTTTAGCCAATCCAGAGGTTGAGGCGGCTAGGGCGATTGCTGATTCAGCTGTTCATGGAGCCACAGGTGATGTTAAGTCTTTTGAGCGCACTGATTTTCAGCTGAGGTCTCTGTTGGTTGATAGTGACAGCTTCTTCAAGGACAAGAGTATTGGTTCTGTTCGGAAGAGATTACATGAAGACTTTCTGATCGCCGGTATTTTTCGTGATCAGGGAGTTATTATTCCTTTGGGAGATACAGTCATTCAGGAAGGTGACCGACTGCAACTCGTCTCCACCCGTGATTGTTTGGAGCGGATCTTTATAAAAATCGGAGCGATAAAACGTAAACTAAACAATATACTGATGGTGGGAGGTGGGCGTCTGAGCCGATATGTTGTAGAGCTTCTTATCCCAACCGGCCGAACAATCAAGATAATTGAAAATGACTATGCGGTCTGTCAACTTCTGGCGGAGCGCTATGGAAAAGATCTTATGGTTATTCATGGAAATGTCTCAGACGAGACAGTATTTGAAGAGGAGCAACTACAGAATAACAATATAATAATATCTACCACAGGCAATCAAGAGCTGAATATTCTCTCAGGCATCTATGCAAAAACCAGAGGAGTTGATCGTGTAATAGCGGTGGTGGAAAACGCAAACTACCTGCCCATGGCGGTCTCTCTGGGTGTTGATGTTCCTGTGTGCCCTAAAATGAGCTCAGTTGACGCAATTCTGAAATTCATAAGGCGTGGTAATATAAAAACGATCCACTCCATTTTTGACGGGCAAGCCGAAGTTATTGAATACACAATAGGGGAATCCAGCCCGGTTAAAAACAGGTCATTGAAGGATATCCAAATGCCGCCTGATTCACTGATCGTCGCCGTGAGCCGCAACCATAAGGATATCATTCCCGATGGGAGGTTTGTTCTGAGAGGAAAAGACACGCTGTTGGCTTTTACGAAGAAAGGCTCAGTGGAAAAACTTGAGGAGACTTTTTCAGGTTAATATGTCGTTTTCTATTGTTATCCGTGTTTTGTCGTTCCTCCTGCTCATCCTTAGTGGGTTCATGTTACTACCGACGGGGATCGCGTTATTCTTAGGAGAGAAGAGGGCGCTGTTCGGGTTTGTCATTTCCATTGCATGCGCTTCTTTGTCTGCCGGCGCTGCACTTTGGGCTTTGCGAAAGAGAAAAGCTCAGAGGCTCACCACTCGGGGAAGTTTTTTATTTGTAACGATGAGCTGGATAGGGGCTTCGTTTTTGGGGTGTCTTCCCTTCTACCTATCCGGTGCAATTCCAGGATTCGCCGATTCATTTTTTGAAACAATGTCGGGTTTTACTACAACAGGGGCTTCAATACTTACCGATATTGAAGGGATGGAAAAATCATTATTGTTCTGGCGTTCATTGACCCATTGGCTTGGGGGTATGGGGATCGTCGTCCTTACAGTTGCAATCTTGCCGTTATTGGGGATTGGCGGTTTACAGCTATTGCGAGCGGAAGCGCCGGGCCCCACAACCGATAAGATCACTCCCCGGATTACAGAGACCGCGAAGATACTATGGCTGATATATCTCGGCTTGACTGT
>JAABSF010000231.1 GCA_011390535.1 Deltaproteobacteria bacterium
TCCTCTTGATGTTCGGTGGAATGGATGTGTTTGACGGGCTAACCCATACATTTGGGACTCTGGCCACCGGTGGCTTTTCTCCAAAAGCAAAGAGTGTTGGGCACTACGACTCAGCTTATATAGACGGTGTGATCACACTTTTCATGCTGCTGGCAGGCATGAATTTCATTCTTCATTTCAAGCTTATTACCGGCCGTTTTCGCGATGTTTGGAGAGATGCTGAATGGAGGTCCTACATAGGTATCTTTTTCATTGCTACCTTAATAGTAACAGTATTTTTATGGGGTAGTTTTTCATCGAGTCTTGCAAGGTGCTTTCGTTTCGCTTCGTTTCAGACAGCTTCGATTTTGACGACAACGGGTTATGCAACTACCGATTTCGCTCTTTGGGCCTTTCCGGCCCAAACGGTGCTTGTTTTTTTAATGTTTGTGGGAGGTTGCTCGGGGTCAACAGGCGGTGGGATAAAGGTCATCCGGATCATTACTCTACTTAAAGAGGGCCTACTGGAGATGAAGAAACTAGTTCATCCACATGGTGTTTTTGCCATAACGCTGGGCGGAAAGCCTGTGCATTATCGTGTGGTTCACGTGATTTCAGGGTTCTTTTTTCTATATATTCTTACGGTATTAGCGACCGTTTTTATTGTGTCAACAGCTGGTGTAGATATTACTACATCCGTCACAACGGCATTAGTGACCGTTGGAAATATCGGGCCGGGGTTCGGCAAGGTCGGCCCGGCGGAAAATTATGCCTTCTACCCTGATTACGTAAAATGGTTCTTGAGTTTCTCGATGTTGGTGGGGCGACTGGAATTGTATACGGTTCTGGTTATCCTGACTCCAGGTTTTTGGCGTGACTGAATTGTGTTTTTAGGAGGCTGAACAGCCCTTAGACCCAGGAGTTGTTCATCATCTCTCCCAGCCCGCCAATGCCGGGGACAATATAATGATTGTCGTTCAGCCCCTTTTCTTCCAGCCATTTTTTTCCGGGTTTTTCCCTTAACACATTTTCTGGTGAAAGCCCTCTGTCAAGTCTTAGTGAGAGGATATGTGCTGTTGGATGTCTATCAAGAATAGAGCGCAAGTATTCAGGAGTTACCACCAGGTGAAGGAGGACGACTTTCTTTGGGCTCCCGAGCTCGTTTTCTTCGTAATACTTCAACACCTCCAGGACGGAAGACCCGGTTGCACCCATTGGGTCCGGGATCAGGACTACGGCATCATCGACTGAACCTCCTATTTTACATCCTGATATCATTGCGCCGGTCACTCCTCCTGTGTTGTCGGAGGTTCGATTGATCATGAAGTGATCTTGTCTTACATTTTGAGCATCTAAAATCACGTTCAGGTTTTCGAAAAAGACGTCGGCCGGGATGAGACCGGCTCTGGCCATGGCAACAACAACGGCGAGAGTAGATCGGTCGGCTACCGGTCCTTGCCATACAGCCTCAGGGTTTACGTCGATGAGCCGGGTCTCGACTTCGGTCAAACAAATGGGGAAATGCTCTGCAACAGCAGCGTGAAAGAGCACTCGATACAACATTTTGATCAAAAGGTTAATCTCAGGTTGAGTTGTCTTTTTGTCGCTCAGGGTGGCCAACAACGACAAACTGTAAGGATCATTTAGAATGCGGACTTGTGGCCCGTAGTCATGATCGATCTGTCTGAAAACAGTAATCCTCTCGTCGTTGATGCAGGTTTTTTCTGAGTCGCTATGAACCATTAATTTCTCCGTTCTTTTTAATTGTCTGCGGTGTTATTGCAGCATTGAAGGTGGCGGCATTTCGTTTGCCGGTTCGGGTTTTACCGCTATCCTACCTTCTCCGGTGCGTCCGTTTATTATGGCGATGAGAGGTTCTTCCAACCGCACGTGCCTTATGAAATCAGTTTCTTCGTATGCTATCCTTGTGTCCAGCCATTTCCAGTCAACAAAACTATCATGTTTCGGAAAATCAGGTGTAGCGCCGGGGGGTATTGTAAAATATCCGATGCCCAAGGATGTCATGTTATGGAAAAAATGTGTGCCTTGAGAAGGGTCGACTTTGTAGTTTTCGGGTGATGCTTCTACAATAATGCGGGCCCCTGAGATCTGTTGCCATTCCACCGGGATGCCCAGCCAGTGGTCATTTGAACCCCAACGCCCCGGTCCTATCAGGATATAACCGCGTTCTTCCTCGGACAGCTTTCGGTTGAAACGACCAACTTCCTCGGCGATTTGCGGGCTCTTCCCCGGATCGAAGGTGGCGTGCTTTACATATACAACATCTCTTATATCAGTGCGCCTCCCGTGCCCCAAAGCATTGTTGGATTTGACTACTTGTTGAGCCGAACCGATATCCTCTTCGGGAAGATCGGATACAGCATCCAGCGTAACTATAGGGCGGACCTGCAGAG
>JAABSF010000232.1 GCA_011390535.1 Deltaproteobacteria bacterium
GGAAAAAAATAGTAAAAATAAAAACGGTTTCTTTTCGTCCTTATGTTATCGACTCAAGTTAAACTGATTTAATTGTGGTATTTGGGTGTGTAGAGTTGGGTTGTTTTAGTCGGTTGTGGCCATCTACGAAGATTTTTTTGTGACTGAAAGAGAGAAAAAATGGAGGAGAGATGAGGTCTAGAAACGGAATATGTTTACTTTTGGGTTTTTTGTTTTTGATAGGGTTGTCGTTTTCCGCCGGTACCGCCGCGGGAGCGCCTCTTCGCTTGAAGGTTACCTCTGTTCGGGTAAACAAAAAGAGCGGCAGAGTTAACAAGAACGCCATCAAGAGAATTGTCCGCCGAAACATTCAAAAACTGAAAGGATGTGTCAAAAATTCAGTTAATAAGCAGGGCAAGAAATACAGTGGGTGGCTGTGGCTGAGCTTTGACTTCAAGAAATCAGGTACTATCAAAAACGCCGCTGCCAATTCCACTATCACCAATAAGTTTGCCATGAAATGCATTAAAATGTATATGAAACGCTGGAAGGTTGGCAAAGGCGGTTACGGGCGCGTAACCGCTACCGTTCAAATGAAAAAGTGAACTTTGGGCGAACATCGGGGATTGGTGGTTCGCCTTTGTTAGCAGGTTTTTCGTTTGAGGTTCTTTCGCCGGGGGTCAGTGATTTCTTGTCTCGAGTTCTTTTCTAAGTCTCTTTATTGTCCTGCGCGCTGAATCCGGAAGGGTAAAGTCGACCTTCGCTCCCTTTTCTATACCATGACGTTTTGAGAAACCGGCGTTCACCTCAAGTACATAAAGGCTGGGTGCATTTCCTACGCCTCGACCTTTGAGTGAATGGGGTCGGGCGTTATGAACCACCCCCAATACCTTCTTGTGTTCATCGATGAAAATCATGTCCAATGGTATCGCGGTGTTTTTCATCCAGAATGAGAGAACTTGAGGTATTTCAAAAACAAAGAGCATTCCGTTTTTGGGAGCCAATTCGCCGCGAAACATCATTCCAAGGTCTCGTTCTTTTGGTGTGATGGCTAGCTCTGCTCTCACGGTTACGGGTTTTTGGTCTGGAGGGGTCAGGGTGACTTTGACGAAACGATCAGGAGGACCCGTGACAGTGGTTTGTTTATCGCCTCGGTTTTTGTGGCAGGAGTTGCATCCGAGGGATACCACCATCAAAAGCCACAAAACACAAAAGTAGAAAGTGGAGAAACGATTAACAATATCTCTATGTTTTTTCATTGTTATGCTCAATGTATCATCATTCATTTGATGAGGTCCTAGGCTCGATAAAACATCATTAATTCAGTCACAGGTTATCACGATGGATTCTCTTTTGAGGCTTGTATGGTGTAAAAATCCTTCAAGTCTTCGGGGCGGTTGATGTTGGACAACACCATGGGGTCATTCGTTTCCACAAAAAACCTCTCGGGGTTGAGCTGCGACAGCAAAGTATGCATCCCCTTTTCAAGGGGTAGTACGCCGTCTATGGGGTTCATATCCATCAGATATTTTATTATTTTTCTTGGTATGAAGGTTGGATGCCCTTGAGTGCCGAGGTATGTAGGTGCAACGAGCAGATCAGGTGTTTTTGAGGCTTGTTTTGCCAACTTTGATAGCGTCTCGGCGTTAGCTCCTATGGAATCCACAGGCCAAATAAAGGCTCCGGTGATGCGGGGAGACTCTGTGCGGTCAAGACCTTTGCGAAAGGAATCCACCATCTCGGTTTCAGGGTTGGAATTGAAAGCTTCCTTGAAAAGAAGGCCTTCCCGACGAATCTTATCCAGCTCCTTGGCCAAGTTGTTTTCCCCCGGCTGTCTTACAATGACGACATCCAGCTTGCACTGGTTACAAGTTTTAATAATACCCTCGAGAAACGTCTCTCCTCTTTTTCGGTGCAAAAGAGCTTTCGGTTCTCCCATCCTTGAGGATTTGCCTGCTGCCGGGACGATAACAGGGGGCAGGACATGGGAGTCCTTGGTTTTCTGTCTGCCGGTCATGTTCATAGATCTATCAAGCCTTGCTTAAGCCCTTCGGTTACAGCTTCTGTGCGGTTTGAAACATCCAGCTTTTCGTATATATGCTCCAGGTGTGTGCGCACGGTGGATCGGCTCAAACCAAGCACACCGGCGACCTCCCGGTTGGACATTCCCTTTGCAATTATTTGCAGGATCTCTTGTTCACGGGTTGTGAGCTGAACTTCTTCGATTATCTCTTTGTCTTGTTGAAAATGTCGCAACAGTCGGCGCGCAAGGTTTGCCTGGATTACGCTCCCTCCTCTGAACACGTCTTCTATCGCTTCAACTATTTTTTCGGTTTTCGCGCCTTTGAGAAGATAGCCGCTGGCGCCTGCTTTTATGGCTGCCATGACTTTGTCTTCCTCATCAAAAATTGTAAAAATGAGGACCTCGGTTTTGGGCGCTTTCTTTTTTACCCTTCGTGTGACCTCTATTCCATCAAACCCCGGCAACCCGATATCCAGCAGTAGAACGTCGGGAGAAAGGGCAACGGTTTTTTCAACCGCTGTGGGGCCGTTGTCGGCCGTGCCCACAACCTCTATTTTTTTATGTACTTTTAAAAGTTTCAGTTGGTTCCTAAGTATTCTTTTTCGGTCCTCTACGACCAAGACTTTTATGGGACTTTTGGGGTTTTCTTTGTGGATTTTATTTGTTGATGTTTCCTTTTCCATTTTATGCCTTGTCTTGGTAAGGTGTTTCGTAAAAACTTTATAGCTCAGTTCTGTGAAGTCTGGCAACAGAAGTCTGGCAATAGAAGTCCGGCAACATAATTCCGGCAATAGAAGTCCGGCAACAATAGACCGGTTGAGTGGATCGACGAATTGATATTGCCGATCTTGCTCAGCCTTGGAAAGAGTAATGAACAAAAGAGTTAAGATAAGAGCGGGAAAGTCTTTTGGTATTTTGAATATTGGCTTGTTGATGGGAAAATCATTAAGAAAATTTTGGTATTCAGGGCTGTGCGTTGTTTTATTGTCGGGGTGTGATTTTTTTGAGAAGAAGGCTCCAAAGGTTGAAGCGGCACCTGGTGGTGATGAAAGCTTGTTGAGAAAGATTAAGGTGGAGGGTGATCCTCGCCTATACGTGGAAACCCGTTCCTATATGGGGCAATTGTTCAGGCTGATAGTTGCAGTTGATGGTGTGAAAGAAAAAAGCTCTGATGTTGAGTTGTCACAGTTTTCTTTGCAATCCAGGAAGAGGGCGCAGAACGCCTGCAGAAATGCTTTTACAGAGGTTGCGAGAGTTGAGCGGCTCATGAGCAGGCATGTTGAAGAGGGGCAGTTGTCAAGGTTGAATCGGAGGTCATTGCAGAATTTTGCCGAAGGCAAGGCGCTAACGGAGCCTTTCGAAGTAGATGAAGATGTCTTGTTGGTTATTCGAGAGGCCAAGCAGGTTTCACAATTAAGCAAGGGGGCTTTTGACGTTACCTTTGCTGCAGTTGGAGACCTCTGGTATGACCAAGAAACCGGCAAGGGTAGGGTGCCTTCAAAGAAAGAGTTGGCCAGACTCCTGCAACGGGTGGATTACGAAAAGGTACAGTTGGACCTGGTCAAAAAGACTGTAAGAATGGCAGCTGGTCAGCAATTAGGGTTGGGTGGTATCGCCAAGGGATACGCCATAGATAGAGCAGTTGTGACATTGAGAGAGAACGGGTATCGGAATTTTGTGGTTTATGGAGGGGGGGATATTTATGTATCGGGGCGACATCCTGACAGGCAATGGCGGGTGGGGATAAAACATCCACGGAGAAAAGGTGAATATTTTGCTTTTTTAGATGTAACAAATGTAGCCGTTGTGACATCGGCGGATAACGAGCGTTTTTTTGAGATTGAGGGAGACCGTTACCATAAGATCCTGGACCCAAAGACCGGCCTTCCCGCTAGAGGAGTCCGCTTGGTTACGGTCTTATCCGACAGAGCTGTGTACTCGGATGCCATGGCCACGGCACTTTTTGTAATGGGGACGGAGCAAGGCAGGAGTTTAGTGGACAGATTGTCGGATACCGAGGCTGTTTTCGTTGACACTAAGAACAAAGTTGTTGTGACGGCCGGGTTGAAGCGTCTGGTAAACATCATCAGCCCATTGAAGGAAAAAGCGGATGGTCACTGAACCGCGTTAAGTGTCTCTCCCTCTTGCCTGCGTAAGGCTGACCCAAAAATAACTCCGGTATTCGTGCTCCGTTGGTTTTGTGATCATGTTTTTGAGTCAGCGCTTAAGTCGTTAATAATCATTTTAATGTTGCGTCAGTCTTAGGGGTTTTCATCTTAAGTTGAAGCGATATGTTTTAGACGAGTTGTGTTGATTTTCGCTCATTTGGAACGAAATTGCGTGGGATAAGGTTTGCAGCGTCCGCTCTTCAGCCTGGATGGAATGTTATTTTGTTGTAGGTCGCGATTATTGGCGGTATGGATGAGTATCTACGGAGGTTTTTTGTCCCTGTACCCGGCCGACGAAAAACCCTGAATTTTCGGCTTTTAATGAAACATCTTGCAGTTGTTCGGTTTTTTATGTATTTGCCCGAATAGGATGAGAAAACAAAAGGAGAATCCGATGGACTTGAAGATTACAGTGTTGCCGGAGGAGAAGAGAAAAGAGATCCCAAAAGATGACATGAAGCTTGGCTTTGGAAAGACTTTTACGGATCATATGTTTTTGATGGATTATGAGGAAGGGAAGGGTTGGCATAACGCCAGAATCCAGCCCTACGGTGACCTGCATCTGGACCCCGCTTGTATGGCACTTCATTATGGACAGGAGATTTTTGAAGGTTTGAAAGCCTACAGGGGCGAAGGTGGCGGTGTGTACCTTTTTCGTCACAAACAAAACCTTGAGAGGATGAATGGTTCTTGTGAACGTTTGGTGATGCCGAAGCTTGATATTGAAGAGGTCTCCAAAGCCTTGGAAAAGCTTGTCGCCATTGACAAGAAATTTATCCCAAAAACTCACGGATGTGCACTATATATCAGGCCCACAATGATCGCCACGGATCCATTCCTTGGTGTCAGGCCTTCCACGACTTATCTTTTTTACATTATCTTGAGTCCAGTGGCTGCGTACTATCCTGAGGGGTTCAACCCGGTGAAGATATATGTAAGCCGTGATTATGTGAGGGCGGTTAAAGGCGGTGTAGGTGAGGCTAAAGCGGCCGGAAATTATGCTTCCAGTCTAAAAGCCCAAACAATAGCGAAGAAGGCTGGTTACACACAGGTTCTGTGGCTGGACGCAATTGAGCGGAAGTACGTGGAAGAGGTGGGGACCATGA
>JAABSF010000233.1 GCA_011390535.1 Deltaproteobacteria bacterium
AATCGTTGGTGAAGAAGAATACGATCTCCTGGTAGGCAAGGTGATCGTTCTGGATATGATCATCATCGTCCCCGATTTTCCTGTCCCCTACTCCGATCAGCTTGAAGCTAAAGGAGGTCTGAAACCATATCATTGGATTGAGACGGATTTACCGGTTGGGATGGAGTTTATAATTACTGAGAGCGG
The DNA here is from genome assembly GCA_011390535.1 of Deltaproteobacteria bacterium. GTDB lineage: Bacteria > Myxococcota_A > Polyangia > HGW-17 > SLPX01 > SLPX01. The sequence continues at coordinate 187 of JAABSF010000233.1, forward strand.
TATACCCGAAGGACTCACATTGGAAGAAAATGGAGAAATTCACGGAGCCGTCACTACCACAGAACAGGTTATCACAGTCTCCGTTCCTTTTTCGGATGTGGAGATCACGGGTTTTTTCTTTGCAGCACAAGTCGCAGACTCACAATCCCCTGCAGAAACAGACAGCGCCGTGTTCGTCATCCCCACGGTTCCGCTATAATCTACGATGACGGTAGATCAGTGGATATCTTGCCGGGTGAATTCATCCCAAAAAGGTTAAGAGACAGCGTGGGACCATTCGGGTCCTAAAGAGCCGGCGGGATAAAAAAAGAGGAGCTTCTTGCGAGCATCACATTCTTCGCACCTCGATATTATGGGTGAAAGAAAAGACCAGCAAGCTTCTACTCCGTCTTGTCTCCAAAACAAGGTCTGATCCCCAATCATGCAGTCAAGCAATACCCGCTCGTAAGCATTCAATCGAGGCACTTCATCCCCTGTATAGTAGTCTAGATCCATATTAACTGTTCGCAACGCGATTCCTATGCCGGGTTTTTTTACCTTGAAGGTCAGAGTAATACCCTCGGCGGGGTAGATGGATAATACCAGTCTGTTGCCTTGAATCTCTTCTCCTATGAAGTTTTTAAACATGGAGTGAGGAACTGTTTTAAAATCGATTATTATGTCGGTGAGTTTTTCCGCAAGCCTTTTGCCGGATTCGATATAAAAAGGTACCCCTTGCCATCTCCAATTATCCAGAAACACTCTCATCTTGGCGTATGTTGGAGTATCCGAGGTGGGGCTAACCCCCTCTTCCCGTCGATAAGCCCGTACCATCTCACCCATGAGTTCGCCCTCGGTGTATTGTCCAAGAACAAGATTTTCATCCAAACGATCCGTCGGAAAGGGGCGAAGAGCCCGATAAAGCTTTACTTTTTCATCTCTAACTTGCTCTGAATCAAAAATCGATGGTGGCTCCATACCAATCATAGCCAGAAGTTGCATCATGTGGTTTTGAAACATGTCACGAATAACACCTGACTGTTCGTAATACTGAGCGCGGTAATGAACACCGACACTTTCCAACGCCCTCACCTGAACCTTCTCTATGAACTGACGATTCCAAATCGGCTCAAATATCGAGTTGGCAAATCGGAACATCAAAATATTTTGAACAGTCTCTTTCGCAAGATAATGATCAATGCGATAGATCTGATGTTCTCCGAAATAATCATGAATCTGTTTGTCGAGCGTCATGGCTGACTCCAGATCATGACCAAATGGTTTTTCAACAATTAGCCGGGACCACTGTGCCCCTTCATTGTCTTCAACGCCAAGCCCGGCTTCACCTAACCGCTGCACGGTCGGCCCGTAGCGACTGGGTGGAAGCGCCAGATAAAAGAGCTTGTTTCCAGCTGTATCATTTTTCTGTCTTTGTCGTTCGAGCAATTTGGCTAGATTCTCATAGTCCCGCTTCTCTTCTCCTTCTCCTTTACCTGCGATTCTATGATAATAAAGCCGCGAAAGAAAACCGCTCAGGGACTCAAATTTCTCGGTCTTGTTACCTTCAAAAAACTCACTCAGCGCACCTTTCATCCGAGATCTAAAACCGTCATCGCTCAAATCCGTCCTGCCACACCCAATGACGGTGAAACAGTCCGGTAGAGCACCATTTAAATAGAGGCGGTACAAAGCCGGCATCAATTTGCGCGCAGTGAGATCACCGGTTGCGCCCATAACCACAACAGCAAAGGGCTCTTCACATCTCTGCCCCTCTCTATCTCCTTGTGCAGTTATAATCTCTTCCACCACCGGGCTGTAATGAACATTCCCGGCCCTTATGGATTTCTTCTCTTTTGTCATATCCCCTTCATTCATTGCATTTCTCTCGCCGTTATTTTTCCGTCTTAACAGGGTGACCACCGAACTCTCTTCTTAGACCCGCAAGCACACGATCGGCAAAGGTGTTTTCCTGCCGTGATCTGAACCTTTGAAAAAGAGAACCGGCAATCACCGGGATGGGGACACCGGTTTCAACAGCTTGTTGGACCGTCCATCTTCCCTCTCCGGAGTCTTCGACATAACCACGAATGCTCTCCAATCGAGGGTCTTCGGAAAAAGCATCTTCCAACAGCTCAAGCAACCAAGAGCGGACAACACTGCCTTGATTCCACAGACGCGAAATCTTGCCGTAGTCAAAATCTTCAGAATAATCCGAAGCTTCCAGTAATTCGAACCCTTCGGCATAGGCCTGCATCATGCCGTACTCGATACCGTTGTGCACCATCTTTACGAAATGGCCCGAGCCTGTTCCGCCGCAGTGCAGATAACCATCCAAAGGAGCCAGGGTGGAAAACACCGGCTCTACAAACTTAAACAGCTCCTTCTCTCCTCCGATCATTAAACAGTAGCCCACCTTCAAACCCCAAATCCCTCCACTGACTCCTGCGTCGAGGTATCCTATGTTTCTCTTTTTTAATGAATCTCTGCGGCGGAGATCATCTTTGTACATTGTGTTGCCGCCGTCGACTATCACATCCCCTTCAGACAAGAGCTCTTGGAGCTTGTCGATCATGACCTCCACAGGTTTTCCGGCCGGCAACATCAACCAAACGATGCGAGGAGGTTGAAGCTTACTCACCATCTCTTCGGGGCTCTGTGCTGCAATGGCGCCCTCTTCTGCAGCCAACCTCAGTGCTTTCTGAGGTGAGCGATTATATACGACTACCTCATGCCCGCCTCTGAGCAACCGCGTGGCCATGTTCATCCCCATTCTGCCAAGGCCCATCATTCCCAACTTCATTATCTTCACCTCTTTTTTTCTTTCGCCTCTTTGGATTTTGCTAATTTTTGCATCATTGGTTGAGAAACCCACACCTACGTATGCCTCAAAAACTGAGGAGCGCAATGCGCAATGGAAGAATACTCTTAACCTATACGGAAAAATAATCTAAACTCATATTCTTGAAGAATCACCTGATCACCTGATTTTATTCACGATCTTTTACAATTGCCTCTTGCTGTGTTCTGGCGTTAGCTTCCCGCAACCTCCCAGTAAGAACCTTGAAGATACCTTTTACTATGGCGTGTTTTTGCTCTAACAGCTCATCAAAGCTGTCAGCCTCTATTCGCAAAAAGTCCGCATCGGATAAGACCACAACATCCGCGCTTCGGGGCAAATTATCCAACAAGGCCATCTCACCGAAACACTCTTTCGGTCCCAACCTTACCACCTCTCTTCCTTGGATCCTGATGGATACGTCGCCATGCAACACCAGATACATGGCATCTCCCGGATCATTTTGTCTGAAGACCACATCATCGGCCGAGTAAGATACTTCTTCCGCAATCTCTGCGATACGATGTAGCTCTTCACCGCTCAGCCCGGAAAAAATGGGCGCACTTTTTAAAAACAGGATTTTTTCAATAAGGGGCAGCAATGATTGCACCTCCTTTGTCAATGCTCTCTGAGCTCTTTTTTCCAGATCAGTGGCACATTCGTATAATAAAAATGCCTTCAAATAACGGTCATCACCGCAAATAATGGCTTGAATAGGATTGGAGTACGTTTCACTATATATCTCAAAAAGCTTCTCCGGTAACCTGACCATACAACCGGACCCGAAATGTCCTTCAAATAATGGGATGAGTCTTCCCGACACGTCCGGTGCTGTAACATTCTCTAACAGCTCCACGGCTCCAGCACGCTGTCGTTTCAGACCGCTCTCCAGATTGGCAAAAATCATATCCGCAGTTTGAAGATCGATAGCCATACCAAGTAACGCCATTATTCGTTTATCGATTTGAGACCTGCGATATAATATCTGATCCAACAACAGTTTTGACTCGCTTGAGTCGGAGTCATGTCCCAAAAAATATTCTTGCAGAGCCATGAAGCAATACGCCGACTCCAGCTCAACATCCAGCAATTCCAAGAGACGCGCTTCTTCAAGCGAGCCAGGTATACGCCTAGAGAGAATCCTAGCTGACCGGAGCCGCACCTCATGTAGATCATGTCTCAACAAATCCACTAAAAGACGAGTAGCCTCATCTCCTTCAATGGCAGATAGAATCCACGGTACTCTGCGGTACAAGTCCTCTCTTGCGTAATTCTTTTCTATAAAGGCCCTAATGGCTTTCACCGCCGGCTCGCCCAGCTTTTCCAAAGCTCGAGCAGCAGGATCTCTTGGTCCCCGGGTATCGAAACACAGAAAAACATCTTCAATAAGCGCCCCCATCCCAAGCTCTCCGGCAGCCATTAGTGCAGCTGCCCTGACTCTTTCATTTACATCATAAAGGAGTGTCTTTACATCAGCCGTAAATGATGAATCTCCCAATTCTTGAAGCGCAGTAGCTGCAGCCAGCCGTGTTTCAATACAGTCGTCTCCCAGAATCTCGGCCCATACACGCCCCGCATCCCCCTGGTTTTCAGGAAAGAGTTTTCTCAACCAGAGAGCCGCCCCCGCCCGTACCAAAAACCTCTCATCACTCAAGAACCCCTCGACCCGAAACCTCGCCGAAGACTGTTTCAGTCTAGCAAGTCCGCCCAAAGCGCGTAACACGACTCCGCCATCATCATCCTCCAAACCTTTGGAAACTATCACATCCAGCTCAGCCGGACCGCCTTCTTCCAACAAAGAAAGCGACTCTCTGCGGACCTCCGAGTGTTCGCTCTCAAGGGCAAGCGTCAACAAAGGCCGGGATTGTGCCGGAGGCAAATGAGCCAAAAACCTCAGCGCAAATACGGCGGCACCCGCAGGTCCGTCCTGGACCGATTGCTCGACCATTCTCAAAGCTGTTCCATCCACCACAGGTGTCGCCCTCTCGTTTAAGCGACTTCCAGAGGGGAGCTTTCGTCGAGTCAACGCTGAATGAAGTGCGCCGAGATAAGCTTTTTTTGCCTTCAACCCTACATACAGAGCCGCTGCTCCTGAAAACAAACCTGTCCCTATAGCGATCCACCTCAGATTCAACCCCTCCCAGAAGAAAAGGAGCCCAAGAGCTCCGGCCACCTTAGCCAAGGGGGACACAACACCTTTAATCAGTGCCATCGCCTGAATTTTACTTTTCCGCTCCACTGGAGTGTAAAGCGTCTGCAAGCTGGGACTGTAAAA